>VFJV01000108.1 GCA_009885895.1 Gammaproteobacteria bacterium | reverse complement strand
GGATTATGTTTAAGCTTCAACGCACCCATTTATCTTTTTTTTAAAATTAACACCCATTTTTACAAAATCGCTTGCTTTATTTTTTGGGCGGATATATCATGCGGACAGTAAAGTAACTTTGCTTTGTTTCACGCGACAACTATCCTGACAGTCACCGGTAACCACTATGCAGTCTATTTTGCCACAACACGCCTTATCACGTTTAGTAGGACGATTGGTTGAATGCAATCAACCTGCAGTCAAATTGCTGTTGATGAAATTATTTTTAAAATATTACGATGTGAATTTGAGTGAGGCCGAAACGACCGATCTTCACAGCTACCCCAATTTTCAAAGCTTATTTACGCGAAAATTGCACGCACAAGCCAGACCCATTGCAATGGGGGAGCGGGTTTTGGTTAGCCCTGTAGATGGTACCATCAGCGAATTGGGTGAGATTAAAGGCCAGCGTATTTTGCAGGTAAAAGGGCGTTATTATGATGTGGCTGATTTATTGGGTTTAGCGCCCAAAGAGGCTCACCCCTTTGATGATGGTCAGTTTATGACTATTTATTTAGCGCCTAAAGATTATCATCGGGTGCATATGCCTTGTGAAGGGCTTTTAACCAAGGCGGTTTACGTACCGGGACGATTATTTTCAGTCAATGAAAAGAGTGTATTGCGTATTCCTGGGCTGTTCGCTCGAAATGAACGCTTAATTTGCTATTTTGATTCACCTACAGGGCCTTTTGCGGTGATTTTTGTTGCAGCATTACTGGTTGCGGGAATACAGACTCAATTTGCTGGGCGTATTCTGCCGAATGAGGCTAAAGACACTGTCAGCACCGATTATGCCGCTATTCCTTTTGCTAAAGGGGCTGAATTGGGTTATTTTTGCTACGGTTCGACCGTTATTGTATTATTTCCGAAACAAAGCGCTCAATTTTTACCGCAATTAGTCGCGGGCCAGGGTCTGCGGATGGGGCAGTGTATAGGTGCTTTAGGGTAGATGCTCAGAAACAAACTTTAATTTATTGATAATCAATGTGCAAAAGAATTGAATTTCGGGCCAAAGCCAAAAGAAAGCAATAATAAACCGCTCGAACTATTGCATTTGGTGGCAAGAAAGTCTAAAATTCGAAACCTTGGGTTGTTCTTTGTAGAACAACGAGAAAATACTTATATTTGGGAGAGTCACTTTACATGCCTAGTGTTATTGCTAAGCCACACGAGAATCCAGACGGTCTGTTACGTCGCTTTAAACGTGCCTGCGAAAAAGCCGGCATATTAACAGAAGTTAAGCGCCGTGCTCGTTATGAGAAGCCAACTAAAGTGCGCGGACAAGAAAAGGCTGCTGCCGTTAAGCGTTATTTGAAGAAGCTAGCTAAAGAAGCGCCAACACCTTCACGCGGTACTTTTGCAAAAAAGAAGAAAGTCGTTAAAGGCTTTAAGCGTTAAAATGTCTGTATCACTAAAAATGCGGCTGCAAGAAGACGTAAAGTCGGCTATGCGTGCACAAGATAAGGCCACCCTCGGGGCTATGCGCCTGATGATGGCCGCTATCAAGCAAAAAGAAGTCGATGAACGTATTGAGCTAGATGACGAAGCTATTATCCTTCTGTTTGATAAATTGGTTAAACAGCGTAGAGAATCCATCGAACAATACGAAGCGGCTGGTCGTCATGATTTGGCCGAAAAAGAAGTCTTTGAGCTAGATTTGTTACAACGCTACATGCCAGAACCGCTGTCTGCTGCAGAAATAGCCAGTGCCATAGAGGCGCAGGTTGTGGCAGTAGGGGCAACGTCTATGAAAGATATGGGCGTAGTGATGGCCGCTTTGAAGCCTTTGCTGCAAGGGCGCGCCGATATGGCCGCAGTCAGTCGGTTGATTAAAGAGAAACTACAGTAACGAGTGGCTCTATGTCGAATCGTATACCAGAATCTTTTATCCAAGATTTAGTCCTACGGTCTGATATTGTGCAATTGATTGATGGTTATGTTCCATTGAAGAAAACCGGTCGTAATTTTGTGGCCTGTTGTCCTTTTCATACCGAAAAAACACCTTCTTTTTCTGTCAGTGGTCAAAAACAATTCTATCATTGCTTTGGTTGTGGTGCTAGCGGCAATGTTATTTCTTTTTTGATGGAATATGCCCACAAAAATTTTGTTGAAGCCGTAGAAATGTTGGCAGCACGTTTGGGATTAAGTATTCCTCAAGGGGACTACAATGCCAAACAGGCCAAGCACACGTCTTTGTACGATGTTTTGCGCGCAGCCATGGATTTTTACAGGCACGAATTAGAACAAGATCGAAAAGTGCTCACTTATTTAGACGAACGCGGTATTGATGCACAAACAGCGCAACGTTTTGCCCTAGGTGCCGCGGCAGATCAATGGGATCGTTTATACAATCACTTGATACATAAGAAATTTTCAGCAGAATCTATTGCTGCGGTGGGGCTGAGTGCGCGATCAGATAACGGCCGCGAGTATGATCGTTTTCGTGGCCGCTTGATGTTTCCCATTCGCGATCGACGCGGCCGCCCCTTGGGTTTTGGCGGACGTGGTCTGGAATCAATCACGCAGCCCAAGTATCTCAATTCCCCCGAAACGCCCGTATTTCATAAAGGCGGTGAGTTGTATGGTTTATATGAAGCAGAGCAACTCACACGAACCCTAGACTATTTAATTATTGTCGAAGGCTATATGGATGTGATCGCCTTGTCACAACAGGGCATAGTGAATGTGGTGGCCACTTTAGGTACTGCGACCACCAGCGAGCATATGCAAAGAGTATTTCGTTTAACCAGCCGCATTATTTTTTGCTTTGATGGCGATAGCGCGGGGCAAAAAGCAGGGTGGCGTGCCTTAGAAGCCGCACTACCGGTGTTAAATGACGGGTTAGAAATTAGCTTTATTTTCTTACCAGCAGATGAAGATCCTGACAGTTTAGTTCGCAAACAGGGCAAAGAGGCCTTTAATGCCTATCTAGACAATGCAATGGTGCTGTCTGACTTTTTTTTCAATCACTTAAGTCAAAATGTGAACTTAGAAACTCCGGATGGCCGCGCAAAATTGGCCAGTTTAGCCTGCCCCTTACTAGAAAAAGTGCCATTGGGTGTTTTTCGTACCTTAATGTTAGATGAATTGGCTAAAAAAACGCGCCTTAGCGCAAGTTCGGTACAAAAAATAGTGCCCAGCAATCCTGCACCGGTATTTCAGCGGCCATCAGACGGTGCATCTACTGCGCGTAAAACGCCCGTACGCCTGGGGCTTGCTTTGTTAATACAATACCCTCATTTAGTGCAATACATTGAGAACAAAACACTTTTTAAAGAAGTGGTGGTAGCAGGGATAGAATTATTCGCTGCGGTGGTAGATTACTTACAAACACATGCGAAACAAACGACAGCCAGTTTGCTGGAGCATTGGCGAAACCAAACAGAAGGTCGCTACTTAGAGCGTTTGGCAGTTGAAGAATTAATGACACCAGAAGCGGGTGTACAAGCTGAGTTTAAAGGGATCTTATTGTATTTACAGAAATTGGCAGCGGAGCAAACAATCGAAATGTTGTGGCAGAAAGCCTCTAGTGCCGGATTAAGCGATGAAGAAAAGAGCCAATTGCAATTATTGATACAAGAGCAAAAAAAATAATGAAAAAAATGTTGTACATAAAGGTGAAGCAGATCAAGCAGTTAGAAAAAGACGCTTTTAAAACATATAAAAAGAGCTTTGTTTTCCTTGACAAAAACGAAATATGTATTACAGTTTAGTAGGTTACTCTACACGGAGGGCGTGCTGTTTGAGCTATACTATTATCAAGCAGATTAGGTAAGTGAGTAGCAAAAGAAGTTCGTTGGTATACTCATACTAAAAAGCAAATGCGAAGAGTATATTTTATACGAACAGTCTGCTCCTAATAAAGGGATTTTTGGAGTAGCGGGGGTTTTGCCCGTCATATTGGAAATAATATGTACGAGGTGAAGCGTAGGCGTAAAAGCCCAAATTTAAACCAATGTGGATAAACCTATGAGACAAACAGATAAAACCGCCGCCGCGACACCCGATTTTGCAAACCAAGAAGATAAGCAAAAATCGCAGTTAAAGCTATTAATAGACAAAGGTCGTGAGCGAGGTTACCTTACAGAATCAGAAATTTGTGATTTATTGCCCCCGGAGTTTACCGATTTAGAACCTTTGTTGACCTTATTTTCCGAATTCGGTATTCAAGTGATGGACCGAGTGCCGACTGCAGATGAAACCCTATTAATGGCCGGAGGGGTGACCGCTGTTTCGGATGACGATAGTTCAGTCGATGAAGTAACCGAACAATTTTCCAGCTTCCATATTGCTGAGACGGCAGGAATGATTGCCGAGACGGCACGTATTTCAGATCCCGTTCGTATGTATATGCGAGAAATGGGGAATGTTGAATTATTGACCCGTCAAGGCGAAATTGCCATTGCCCGCCGTATTGAAGATGGCTTGCGCATGGTGTTGGCCGTATTGGCTGAAAACCCCGAAGTGGTTAAATTCTTGGTAGATGAATACCATCAAATAGAACAAAGCGGACATGTTAATTTTAGCGATTTGCTCACCGGCTTTTCTGATTTGGAGGCCGCTGAACTTGCCGCCGCGGCTGCGGCTGAATTGGTTGTACCAGAAGACCTTCCTGTGGTTGCCGAGGTTGCTGTGAATATAGTGGCAGATAGTGCCGCCGTGATAGAAGAGGAAGAAGAAGCGGCTGGCTTTTCTGAAGATACAGGACCTGATGTATCTATCGTGCGCGAACGCTTTGCTAAAATTGAAAAATTGTGCCGTTCCGCACTAGAGGCTACTAAAAAATACGGTAAAAAACACAAAACCACCCAGAAATGGCGCCATGCATTGTCGGATGAAGTTATTAACTTAAAATTAGCGCCTAAGCAATTTGAGAAAATAAGCCATTCTTTGCGCGCCTTATTGCAAGATGTGCGCACCCAAGAACGCTTTATCTTAGACGTTTGTGTGAATAAGGCCCGCATGTCTAAAGACGCTTTTTTAAAATCTTTTCCCACCAATGAAACCAATTTAGAATGGGTCGATGGCTTGGTCGCTAGTGGCGAGCATTTTTCTACACGCTTAAAATTCTACAGTCGTGAAGTTGTGCGCGCGCAAAGAAATCTATTGGTTTTAGAAGAAAGCATGAGCTTAAAAACACAAGACATCAAAGAAATCAACCGCCGTATGTCTATAGGTGAGGCGCAAGCCAGACGCGCCAAGCGCGAAATGATTGAAGCAAACTTGCGCTTGGTGATTTCAATTGCGAAGAAATACACTAATCGTGGTTTGCAGTTTTTAGATCTTATCCAAGAAGGCAACATTGGTTTAATGAAGGCTGTGGATAAATTTGAATATCGTCGAGGTTATAAGTTTTCAACGTATGCTACCTGGTGGATACGTCAAGCGATTACCCGTGCGATTGCGGACCAAGCGCGTACCATTCGTATCCCGGTGCATATGATCGAAACCATCAATAAAATTCACCGCGTGGGTAGGCAAATTTTGCAAGAAACGGGGATGGAAGCCACCCCAGAAGAATTGAGTAAACGCTTACAAATGGCAGAAGAAAAAGTGCGTAAGGTGTTGAAGATTGCCAAAGAGCCTATCTCGCTAGAAACACCCATTGGCGATGAAGATGCCGATTCAAGCTTGGGCGATTTCATTGAAGATTCAATGACTATGTCGCCTGTGGATAGTGCTACCAACGAAGGCTTACGTGAAGCGGTGCAAGCTGTCTTGGGCGGTTTAACGTCTAGAGAGGCTAAGGTATTGCGTATGCGTTTCGGTATAGACATGAACACCGATCATACTTTAGAAGAAGTGGGTAAACAGTTTGATGTGACGCGTGAACGTATTCGTCAGATTGAAGCCAAAGCATTGCGTAAATTGCGTCATCCTATGCGTTCGGACGGCCTGCGCGGTTTCTTGGAAGAAGAAGCGGTTACAGATTAAGGTTTTTGACCTAAGAAGCAAATGCTATGAGTCTAAGTGGGCAGGGCGGTTTCATGAATACGCCCTGTGGCGGGGCTCGTTAGAATAGTGTATACTTCCGTTTTTTAATGGTATTCTAATAGTATTAGCGACGATTTTATGATTTCATTACAACAACTCAGTATGTCTTTTGGCGAAAAGTTACTGTTTTACGACGTAAATCTCTACCTGGATGCGCAAAAGCATTACGCGGTGGTTGGTGCCAATGGCACTGGGAAATCAACCCTATTTAAGCTTATCACCGGCGAAGAAACTTCTATTTCAGGGGGGGTGTCTATACCCAAAGAGGTTTCTGTAGGTTGGTTGAAGCAAGATCAATTTCGTTATGAAAACACGCCTATCACCGATATTGTCCTACAAGGCAAACCCAAATTATGGCATGCTTTGGAAGAAAAAGAAAAATTGCTCGCGTCTTTAGATTGGACTGATGCGCTCGTCAATAAGCTCAGTCGTTTAGAAGATACCATTGCCCATTTAGATGGTTATGCCGCTTACGCTATGGCAGAAAAACTATTGATAGGCTTAGGCATTGAAAGCCAATATCATAAAAAGCCCTTAAATGCATTATCTGGCGGGTATAAACTGCGGGTTCTATTGGCACAAACGTTATTTCAAGAGCCCGATCTATTGTTATTAGATGAACCCACCAATCACCTTGATTTAATCTCCATTAATTGGCTTGAAAAATATTTGAATAATGACTTTAAAGGCTTGGTATTGGTTATCTCGCACGATGTGCGTTTTATTAATCGCTTGGCCGATTATATTTTAGATATCGATTATGGTGAAATCAGTCAATATAGTGGTCAGTATACTAAATTCTTAGAAGAAAAAAAATTGGTAGAAGATCAACGTTTGCAGGCTAAAAAAAGCGTGGAGCAAAAAATTGCCGCCATGCAGCAATTTGTAGATAAATTCAAAAGTAAAGCATCTAAGGCAAAGCAAGCGCAATCGCGTGTCAAAATGATTGAAAAATTGGAAATTCCTGATATCAAGCATTCTTCTCGCGCTTACCCTTCGTTTCAGTTTAAACCCCAACGGCCTTCAGGTAAACTGGTGTTGCAAGTAAAGGGCTTGGGAAAATCCTATCAAGATAAAAAATTATTTGACAGACTGGATTTTAATATTATTAAAGGTGAGAAAATTGCCATCGTGGGTGAAAATGGCGTAGGTAAATCCACTCTCATTAAAATTCTACAACACATCATACCTCAAGATAAAGGCGAATGTGACTGGGGTTATGAAACGCACATTAGTTATTTTTCTCAAGATCACCATGAATTATTGAACGAATCAATGCGGGTGTTGGACTGGTTAACACAACAAATTAGCACGTCTACAGAGCAACAGGTGCGTAAGGTATTAGGGCAAGTGTTATTTCCTAAAGACGATGTGGAAAAAGATATTTTAACCTTAAGCGGGGGTGAAGCGGCACGCTTATTATTGGCCAAAATCATGCTAGAACATGCTAATATTTTAATTTTAGACGAACCAACGAACCATTTAGACATTGAGGCTAAAACAGCCTTAGCCGACGCGTTGCGTCATTTTAGTGGTACGGTTATTTTGGTGAGTCACGATCGCGATTTTATGGCACAGATAGTCAATCGAGTGTTGTCCTTATCGCACAGTAAAGGATTGCATGATTTTAGGGGTTCTTTTCTTGATTTCGAGAAGCGTTATTTGCAAGATTGAGTAAAGGGGCATGCCCGAAATAACACCCCCTAAAAATCAGCTGTGTAGAGTATATACTCATAGCAGTTGGTTTTTAGGGTAGGCGCCGAGCTCTTGAGCAACAGGAGTGTAGTATTCTACATGACTGTTGCGAGATGGGCGAAGGCAACACCCCCTAAAAATCAACTGTGTAGAGTATAACGTCGTATTTGATGTAATGTCTGCAAAGTACCTACATTAAACCACAAACCACTGTAATATTCACCACTGACCCAACCTTGCGTGCAAGCTTTTCGCCACACCGTGCTTAAGGGGAAATTTTTGGCTGAAACACCGTCAAATAATTCGGGGCGTAACACACTTATTCCGGCATAATTTAATTTATTACACCCGTAGCAAGACACCAGATCACCTTGTAGGGAAAAATCGCCTTGGGTTGAAGGCAATCTATCGTTTAGCAGCAAATGGGCGAGCTGTTTGGGGTGAGATAATTGTTGCAAGGGATAATCACACCAAATATCGGCGCTTAGGACAATAAACGGATCTTTTCCCAATAATGGCAGGGCTTTTTTAATGCCACCACCCGTTTCTAGTGGGCTATCTTCTACGGAATAAACAACCTCCAGACCATAACGCCTGCCATCGCCTACATGTGCTTTGATGAGATGGCTTAAATGACTGACGTTGATCACGCAGCGTTGTATGCCAGCTTTGGCGAGATTCCATAAATGATAATCGATGAGCGTATTATTGCCTTGAATGGTTAATAAAGGCTTAGGAAGTGTTTTAGTGAGGGTGCTTAAGCGTTTACCAAAGCCTGCGGCAAGCAACATGGCCTTCATGAGGGGTAAATCTTTTCAAAAGCGGGCAGAACTCGAGTGTTTAAAAAAACGTGGAAATCCGCTAACTCCACATACTGTGAACTGACGGCGAGTATATAGTTCAACGTACGCGGAATATCGTTTAAAAAATTAGGATTATTGTCTCGCAACCATTTTCTAGCGAAAATAAAAATCGCTTTTAAATGACGTTGTAGACCCATCCAATCAAAGCACCTCTGAAATGAGTTAAAATTGTCAGCGGGCAATAAACCTAGGGCCGTTGCTTTTTGAAAATAATAAGTTAGATGCCCTTGTACTTGCGCGCTATCCAGCGTGACATAACAATCACGCAATAAAGAGACTAAATCGTAGGTAATTGGGCCCAGCACGGCGTCTTGGAAATCAAGAATACCCATATCACCGGTAGCTAACACCATTAAATTGCGAGAATGGTAATCGCGGTGTGTAAAATAATAAGGTTGGGTTTCTGCCGCGGCAGTCAACTGCGAAAAGATGCTGGTTAATAGCGTTTGCTCGGCATTGCTTAAAGATAATTTTAAATAGCCTTCCAAAAACCAGTGGGTAAAAAGAGACAATTCTTTATGCATAAAATTAGCATCAAAAATAGCCAAGGGTTGTGGCGCTGCGCAGCGTTGCAGGGTTAATAGATCATTGATGGCTTTTTGGTATAAATCGGCTGTGTTCTGACTCAAGGCTTCATGCCATAGCCAGGTGTCGCCTAAATCACTCATTAATATAAAGCCCTGTGCTAAATCCACATGGTATAGCTTAGGCACATGTAAAGCGCATGCTGCCAAATGTTGTTGTATGGCAACAAAGGAATGGCTGTCTTCTAACTCGGGGGGCGCGTCCATTGCGATTTGAATCAGGTTATTGTGTTGAACGCGAAAATAGCGGCGAAAACTGGCGTCACCCGCTAAGGGGGTGATGTGAAATTGAGTGGTTTTTAAGCACCCACACAGCCAAGCCTTTAAGGCTTCTAGACGATTATCGCAAGACAGCGTGCTTGTGTTCATTGTTTTAGCCATTCGGGTACAAGAAGGTGAATTATGTCGAATAAATAGAGCAATGACAAGAGGCTTTACGATTGCGCTACCATAAATAGTTGAGTATCATAGCACTTTGGGTTGTGGGATGTGAGCGTGAGATTTTTGGGACAAAATAGACAAAAAAGGACCGCTTTAAGGGCGGTGAGGCGCTATGCCGCGTCCGCCATGCTTATTTTATGCGCAACCTCAGTTTCCGCCGAAGAAGGGCCCGTAACAACTGAAAATAAAACCACAACCAATACGGCAGCCCCAGATAAAACCGATTACCCCCGCTTAGATTGGTCAAAAATGACATCCACTGAAGTCGCTGCGCAATTGGGCTTTGCAGAAGATGCCAGCTCTAATCAAGTGTGTAGGGGTTACTATGTAGAACCCACCTTTACGACTGTAGACGCTGCCTTGCAAGCCGATCAAATCCCCATACATGCGAGTGCCGATGAAAGTGAATTATCCCTAACGGGGCGCTCCGCTTTAAAGGGTAATGTCATTTTAGAACAACCGAATCAAATGATAGGGAGCGATACGCTATACATCAACCGGAATGCCGACACGGGTAAAGTGGATACGGTACAAGCCTATGGGAATGTTTTTCTACGGCGTCCGGGTGAATTGGCTATAGGCGATAGTGGCTCTTTTAATTTAGGCGATAAAACGGGAGAAATGGAGCAGGTTTTGTATAGGCGTAGTTTGGTGAACGCTTCGGGCAATATTACAACCCTAGACGACACACAATCTAAAGTGGGGGGCATTAACGCATGGGGAAATGCGGCGCAATTTAGCCAAACCAAAGAGGGCATTATTCTTATTGAGAATGGCACCTACACCACTTGCCCTCCCTTAGCCCATATTTGGTCGGTAAAGGCCAGCCACATCACCTTAGATCGCGATACAGGCGTAGGAACAGCAAGTCAAGCGCGTCTTTATTACAAAGGGCTGCCTATATTTTACGTTCCGTACATGAGCTTTCCCATCGATGCTCGGCGTAAGTCTGGTTTTTTGCTGCCCAATGCAGGATATTCAACGCAAAGTGGCTACGACCTTCAGCTGCCTTACTATATCAATTTAGCGCCTAATTATGATATGACTTTTACGCCTGAATACATGTCAGAGCGCGGTATTAATCTACAAGATGATTTTCGTTATTTAAACGCCAACGGGAGTGGAGATTTTCATGGGGCATTTTTACCGGCGGACAAAGCGTTCTCCCAATTTCAAAGCGATGAAAAATCAATCTATGAGAATAAGTCAGCAGCAGACACGCCATCAGCACTGAGTCGTTTAGAAGACGATAGCGCCAATCGTTACTTTGTGTCATGGAAAGACAGTCGCCAATACGATCCCCATTGGAGTTCAGATCTTTATGTCAATCGCGTGAGTGACGACTATTATTTCCAGAATTTTTCAAGTGACCCTGCGCAAGTGAGCGCGAATCAGATCCATAACATTGGAGACATTGCCTACAATAGCAATCATTGGCAGTTTAAAACCATGATGGAAGGTTATCAAACTTTGCACCCTATTAACGAAGGGCCTGTAGAAAATTCATATCAAAGATTACCAGAAGTGATTTTAAATGCCAATTACCCACAGGCCGTAGGGAATGTTGATGTGAGAATGGATAATAAATTTGACTATTTCAACAAGGAAAAAACCCCTGGGGCAATGGTATCGCCAGTGGATGGTTCACGTGTTATCAGTACACCCAGCCTAAGCTTGCCTATGTATGCAGGAGGCGGGTATTTAAAACCTAATGTGCAATTATCGGCAGCCCAATATAGTTTAAGCAATCAAGTGCCGGGCGAAGAGAATCAGATTGATCGGGTCGTGCCTATTTATGATGTGGACTCGGGGTTGTTTTTTGATAAGCAGGGATCTTGGTTTGGAAAGGCGTATCAACAAACTTTAGAGCCACGCGTTTATTATCTGTATGTGCCTTATCGCAATCAAGACGATATTCCTTTGTTTGATACGACGGTAGAACCTTTTACCTACGATCAATTGTTTCGCACCAATAGGTTTACAGGTAAAGATCGCATAGGCGACGCGAACCAAATTAGCTACTCGTTAACCACGCGTATTAGAGATGCCGACTCGGGGGTGGAAAAAATGCACCTGAGCGTCGGTGAAATTTACTATTTTGAAAATCGAAGGGTTAATATTGATCCAAACTCACTGGATGTGGTGACGCTCTACAATAGCGTACCTCCAGAGAACACCTTATCGCCTATTGCAAGTGAAGCGAGTTATCGCGTGACCAAAGATTGGAATTTAAACGGCAATCTGGCCTGGAATCCTGAAAGTGGTACTGAGCAAGATGCAACGAATCCGCAAAAAAATGGTGAAACACAGGTTGTTCAGATCCCTAGAGGGTTTAACAACGGGGGGTTGGCTTTGCAATATAAGCGAGATAATACGCACATCTTTAATATAGGGTATACTTTTTTACGAGGCGGCGATCAATTGGTGGATAGTAATGGTACATTGATAGCCAATCCCGATAGTTCAAAGAATAATTTGAATCAAACAGATGTTTCTGCCGTATGGCCATTATCCCCACAGTGGAAAACATTTAGCCGTTGGAATTATAACGTTAGCCAACAGCACAATCAAAATCTGATGGGCGGCGTAGAATACGATACCTGTTGCTGGGCTATTCGCTTAGTGGGGTCGCATGCCTTTAACTATTTAGACGCGGAAAATAAAGATAAACCTCGTTATGATAACGGGGTTTATTTACAATTTGCCTTTATAGGTTTGGGAAATGTCAGCAGCAATAACGCATCGGGGTTATTGCGTAGCAGCATTTCTGGTTATACCGATAATTTTGGGGCGCCATTGTCTACGTTGAGTGAACTTCAAGTTTAGGTTTTGGCAATAAACAGGCAATAAGTCCTAACACAAAACAAAGTAGGCCTATATACGCGCAGGATTGCCATAAGGTTTTACTGCCAAAAAATTGATACGTATAAGCCCCTAGGCTTGCGCCTATCATTAAACTTAAGGCTAATGTGCCTTGAAAAAGGTCTTTGCATAAGCGGTGTAGACTGCTTATAAAAAATAGTTCTCCTAAGCTTAAGATCATAGCACTTAAAATAACCAATGAAAACACATGGGCCAGGCTGATGACATAGCAGCCTACGCCCAATAATAATGCGCCGCAGCCAGCACGAAATAGGGCATTACCGCGATTAAAAACATGCAAAATGGGTTTTTGCAACCAGCTGATTAAACAGAGGTTGAGCAGTACAAAAATGGCCATGGCACTTAAACCTAGGTGAGGGAAGTTGAAACACAAATAAACGCCGTAGGTGCTGGTTATTTGGCTTAATAGTAAGCCGCCTAAAAATAGCAACAATAATGGCGCAATATGGGGCGTTAAGCGGGTGTTAGTGTTTATAAGATTTAGTTTATTGTATTGCGCATGTCTAGGCAAAAAAAGCAAAGGCAGGGCATTTAGAATAATGCCGGCAACAAGCAGCACTTTAAAATGGGGGATAGAAAAAAAAGCGATGGCGGACAGGGTTAAGCCCAAACCTACATTGGATGCGATATAAGAGTGCTGCAAGCGTTTTGTTTGCACGCAAGCTTCATTTTCAATGTGCTGTAGTACCCAATGAGAATGGCTATTTTTAAATAAATAACCTGAAAACCCGAGCAGCAGCATATTAAAGGCGAGCGGTAGAAAAGACGCCGCGTATAAAAAATAGCCGATGCTAAGGCTGTTTATAATGAGCGCGAATGAAATGATTTTCCTGGTGGAATATTTTTGGCTTAGGGAAGGGGCCAAAAAAAGGGCAATAAGAATTCCTACGCCATAAAAGGACATCAGTAAACCCGCTTGCAATAGGCTAAAGTGCAATGTGCTCACAAAATAGTAGGGCAAAAAGAAGATGAGCGCCGTTGCGCCTGTGACGAATAGAGTGCTGTACAGATACTGGGTCTTGCTATTGCTTAGGAAAATCGCACGAAAGCGATATTGTTTTAATGGGTCTGTAAAAATATTGTCCATCTTAGAATCTCCTGCTAGGGCCTATTATAGCTTTATTTTCTAGCGAAAATGCAATAACATCTGAAAAAGCGGATCATTAAAATGGGTCACTCGCATCTTGAAGGGCTAACAGGATATACTGCATCTTAAATTCAATCCAAAGGTTAAAATATGAGATGGACGGATGACAGACGTCAATGGCGTTGTAGCAATGCGGGCGCGGTTAAAAAAAAATCGAAAAAATCCACCTCCGTTTTAACGTTAAGTCTTAACTTATTGATACTGTGCGTAGTCGTTATTGTGGTTGCAATTTATTTTTTTATGTCCCCAAGGTTTCCAATTCGGCATGTGGCCGTTGAGCATGGACGGGCGTTTATAGATGAGAATGTTATACGCAATAGAGTGACGCCGCATTTGCAACATGGTTTTTTTTATACGCAGGTTAAGGGCATTCAAGAGGATTTATTGCAGCTGCCGTGGATAAAAACAGCCGTTGTTGAAAAAACATGGCCGGATAGGCTAGTGATAAAGTTAAGTGTGCGCGAGGCCGTGGCTAAATGGAATAAAAATGCATATTTGCTAGACAATGGAGTCGTGTATCACGCGAAAGCCCCGCTGACGGCAGCTGTATTACCCGAATTAAACAGCCTAGAAGAGAATGGGCCTGTATTGCTAGAGCTTTATTATGCTTTTAAAGCAGATTTAAACACCGTCGCATTAAGCATTCAAGACTTAAATGAAACTAGCGGTCGCGAATATGTGGTGTTTTTGAACAATGGAATTGTTTTAAATTTAGGCGAAAAAGACTTGCAGCGGCGATTGCATCGATTCGTTAAAGCGTATCCTGTTGAATTAGCGGATAAAGTCAATCGTATCGCTTATGTGGATCTGCGTTATGAAAATGGCATGGCGGTAGGTTGGCGCAACGATGAGAAAGTGAATGCAGCGACATCAAAATTAAAAAATGTCTAGTTTTTTGCGCTGAATTTTGCTATTCTGTCTGCCAATCATGAGCAAATTGCTTAAGACGGAGAATAAACTGAATGTCAAAACCAAAAGAGTCTAAATTAATCGTCGGTCTGGACATAGGCACAACTAAAATTGTGGCTATAGTCGGAGAAGTAAACGCCGAAGGTGCCATTGAAGTCATTGGTTTTGGTACGGCAGCTTCCCGCGGTTTAAAGCGCGGGGTTGTGGTAAATATAGAAGCAACAGTGCAGTCTATACAACGCGCAGTCGATGAAGCAGAGCTAATGGCCGGTTGCAAAGTTAACGCTGTATTTGTAGGTATTGCGGGCAGTCATATTCGTGGTATGAACTCTCATGGTATTGTTGCTATACGCAGTCGTGAAGTAATGGCTTCCGATGTAGACCGCGTCATCGATGCAGCCAAAGCGGTTGCAATTCCTGCAGACCAGCAAATTATTCATGTGTTGCCTCAAGAATTTATTATCGACAACCAAGAAGGCATTCGTGAGCCTATAGGCATGTCTGGGGTGCGTTTAGAATCCAGAGTACATATGGTAACGGGATCAGTTTCAGCCGCACAAAATATTGTTAAATGTGTACGTCGCTGCAATTTAGAAGTTGCCGACATCATTTTAGAACAATTGGCTTCTAGCGACGCGGTGTTAACGGAAGATGAAAGAGAATTGGGCGTATGCCTGGTGGATATAGGCGGCGGCACGACCGACGTGGCTATTTTTAGCGATGGCGCTATACGCTATACGGCGGTTATTCCTATTGCCGGAGATCAAGTCACTAACGATATTGCTTTGGCGTTGCGTACGCCCACTAAAGCGGCTGAAGCCATTAAAATAAAATATGGTTGCGCCATGGCGAGTTTTGCCAATGCGAACGATTTAATCGAAGTGCCCACGGTGGGTGAGCGCGGGGGCCGTCATTTATCGCGCCGCAGTTTAGCCGAAGTCATAGAGCCACGCTACGATGAAATTTTTTCATTAATACAGGCAGAATTGCGACGCAGTGGCCTTGAACATTTACTCACTGCGGGCATGATTTTAACGGGCGGGGGTGCAAAAATTCAAGGCGCGTTAGATTTAGCAGAGTCCATTTTTCAGCTGCCGGTGCGTTTGGGTTTGCCGCAAAATATAGGTGGTTTGCCCGATGTAACGCACAACCCCATTTATGCGACCAGTGTGGGGTTGTTGCTGCATGGACATAGAAGACAGTTATTAGGACAGTCGGATATGATCCATTCAACGAATGCAAATATGTGGTTGCGTATGCGTCAGTGGTTTCAAGGTAACTTATAGAGGAATAGAATAATGTTTTCAACAGACAACAAAAATGCACATGGGGCGGTTATTCGGGTTATAGGCGTAGGCGGTGGCGGTGGTAATGCTGTAAAGTCTATGTTAGATAGCTGCTTAGAAGGCGTGGAGTTTGCTTGTGCCAATACGGATGCGCAAGCTTTATTAGATTGCAATACTAAAACCATACAATTAGGCGATCAAATTACAAAAGGTTTGGGCGCAGGGGCTGATCCTGCCATAGGCCGACAAGCGGCTGAAGAAGACAGCGAGAATATTCGTGAATTTTTAGCCGATACCGATTTAGTGTTTATTACTGCTGGCATGGGTGGTGGTACGGGTACGGGTGCAGCACCCGTTATTGCGCGATTGGCAAAAGAAATGGGCATTTTAACCGTTGCAGTGGTGACTAGACCCTTCCAGTTTGAAGGAAAGCAACGCGCACAAATCGCCGAAGAGGGCATACAACAATTATATCCTAATGTAGACTCCTTAATTATCATCCCTAATAACAAACTATTGAGTGTCTTAGGCAAAAACATGACCTTACTCAATGCTTTTAAGGCCGCAAATAATGTTTTATTTGGTGCAGTACAAGGTATTTCCGAATTGATCACACGTCCCGGTTTAATTAACGTAGACTTTGCCGACGTGCGCACGGTTATGTCCGCCAATGGTATGGCCATGATGGGTACGGGCGTAGGCACGGGCGATAATCGTGCCAGACAAGCGGCCGAAGCGGCTATTTCCAGCCCCTTGTTGGAAGATGTGCATCTGCAAGGTGCCAAAGGGGTGTTGGTCAATATCACTGCTGGCTTGGATATGTCTATTGGCGAATTTGAAGAAGTGGGTGAAGCGGTGAAAGACTTTACCTGTGAAAACGCAACCGTGGTTGTAGGAACCGTTATCGATCCGAACATGCAAGATGAAATGCGCGTTACCTTAGTGGTGACGGGTTTAGGGGGTGATGGTGCTATAGGGGGTAGCGGACGCGGCAACCATTCGACGCAAGGCAATAACGCTGGAACAAATTATTACCAACATCTGCGTAACGATGGCAGTGTAGATTATAATCGCTTAGATCGTCCCGCCGTATTGCGCCAAAAAGCTGCGGCTTTTAATACGGCCAATGCGGCTGCGAACCCACTACGCAAGCCTGTGGTGAATACCGCCCCCCTAGTGCCAGCCGAGCCTAAACAACGCGATGCGGCCGATTATCTGGATATTCCTGCCTTTTTACGTAGGTCTGAGTCTGAAGAGGTAAATTAACTGAAGGTATTGCGTTTGTATTTTATGGCCTATACTGTAGAGCAAAGGGCAGAATGGTCTTGGAATAAGTGTAAAAATAGGATACTATTAGACTGATTGCGCTAAATTAACTCGGTAAAACATAAAAATGGTAAAGCAAAGAACATTAAAGCACATTATTCGCGCCACGGGTGTAGGTTTACACACGGGCAAGAAAATCTATTTAACGCTGTTGCCAGCTCCCGCTCATACGGGTATTGTCTTTATTCGTACAGACTTAGACCCTGTAGTGGTTTTTCCTGCCAAGGCTGAAACGGTAGGCGATACCATGTTGGCCACCACCTTGGTTCAGGGCAATGCGCGTATTTCTACCGTTGAACACCTTATGTCCGCTTTTGCAGGGTTGGGCATAGACAATGCGTATGTAGAGGTCACCGCCCCTGAATTACCCATTATGGACGGTAGTGCCGCACCTTTTGTCTTTCTCATTCAGTCCGCCGGAATGCAGCTTCAGGATGCCGCTAAAAAGTTTATACTCATTAAAGAAAAAGTACGCATTGAAGAAGGTCAGCGTGGAAGCAAAAACTATAAATACGCCAGTTTAGAACCTTTTAATGGCTTTAAGGTCGATTTCGAAATTGAATACAAACACCCTTTGTTTAAACCCCAAGATCAGGTTATTTCCATTGATTTTTCGCAAAACTCTTATACCCGCGAAGTCAGTCGTGCACGTACGTATGGCTTTGTGTCCGATTATGAATATCTACGTTCTAAAAACCTAGCCTTAGGGGGCAGCTTAGAAAACGCTGTTGTGGTTGATGAATATAGGGTTTTAAACGAAGATGGCTTGCGGTATCGCGATGAGTTTGTGCGCCATAAGGCACTGGACGCCATTGGCGATTTATATTTATTGGGTGCCAATATCATTGGCGCTTTCCGCGGCTTTAAATCGGGCCATGGCTTAAATAACCAGTTGGTACGCAGGTTGTTAGAACAAAGCGCGGCCTGGGAATATATTAGCTTTAGCGATACCCGCAGTGCGGCAGGTATTGTTCCTCCCAATTGGATTGGCGACAGCGGTTTTGTAACAGCCGAGTCTTAGGATCAATATTGTCAAGATAACGTTTCGTAAAAACAGATCCCACTCATTTTTCAGCCGATAAGGAATAGGCCAACCGGCCTTAATATTCCCTTAAAATTTTTATGTTATACTTGTTCTTTTACAACTCCTATTTTTTCTGGCGTTTTCTTGGTTTAAGAACGCGAGTTATGTTTAAGCGGCCATAAGAACCTTCCTATCCTCGTCAGAGAATTGTAATGTTGGTTTGTTTGGGTGAAAGATATAGGCAGTAATCGCAGAGAGCATGTTAGCAAAACCATTAAAAG
>VFJV01000012.1 GCA_009885895.1 Gammaproteobacteria bacterium | reverse complement strand
CATGTAGGCTACTACACTCCTGGGGCACTAGAGCTAGTCTTCTACCAAAAATCAACTGCGATGCATATATAAAACTAAAGCTTAGCCGTCATTCTTTGCACCGTATACGATCGCGTTAAATCATTCACGCACAACAGATCATCAAAGCGCATGATCCTTTCATATAAAGCCGAGGCTTGTTCTAAGCCAATAATGGGAACAGCGTTATCATAAAATTTTTGCTTTATCTCGGCTAGCGTCAAAAGATTTTCTGGGCTGCCCCTGGGATCGGTTATTCTTAAAGAATAGGTTTCACCTTCTTTTGTTGTAACACTAACGATACAACCATTTTTTTCGGAAATTCTTTTTGTGCTTTCTCATCTTCGTAGACGGAAATATTTTTCGCAAGGTTCAGAATGTTTAGATCTTTTAATTTTTCATCGCTATAAGATCGCATACCAGGAGGGCCTGCCAATAAAGATAAGGCCAAGGTAAAGCTGGTGCTAAATTGCGCGCCTAATAAATCTTCGGGAATGATTATTTTCCCCGCATGGGATATGGAAAACTGACTGAACCCCACGCTTACAGCCGCTATATCTTCAGACGATAAACGATGGGCCTCACAAATGCGTAGAAAGCTTTCTATTGCCGGATGTATAAGATAACAGCAATTATAAGGCTTAAACATGAGTCTCGCTAACATATATTTCTCGCCAAGCTGCTCAAATAATCTTTCAGGAAAGGCATTACCCCTACCGTATACAGCCCACAATCCTTTTTTGCCTTCTATGACCGTTGCAGGGCCTGTTAAACCCTCTTTTGCTAATAACGCCGCTTCTAATCCTGCTCTAGCACCTAAGCCCGTGTGAATTCGTTTAACCGAACCGCCTGAGAGCGTATATTCAACCAATCCGCCTGAATAACTGCCACAAATTCCCAAGGCATTGGTTAGTTGATTGACGTTGAGTTCTAGCAATAAGCCACAAGCAATCGCCGCACCGAATGGATCTATGGTAGGCGGGGTATGATGTCCGCCTTCAATGCAAGCCGGGCACAGCGTATGCGCCAGCCGCAACATGATTTCCATGCCCACAATAATACTGTTTAATACTAGATTGCCCGGTAATTTTAAGTGCTCGCCTATGGCCATAGCGGCAGGGATGACGACACTGCCCGGATGGGCTTGTGCTTCCTGATGGCTGTCGTCAAAATCCTGAGCATGTGCAAAGCTACCGTTTACAAAAGCATCTAAAAGCGATAGGATACAAGGCTTAGATCGTTATTTTTTTAAGGATCCTAAACCCAATGAAAATAGGGACTATCGTTAAAATGCTGCTGTTATGTTGCTGGTTGGCAATATTAGGCACCACCTACGCCGACGGACCGCCGCTGATAGATCATGACGTCAGCAACCTCGCCGATGCCGTTCCCAAAGCCACCCCCTACAACGATTACGCCAATCAACCTATTTACCAGGTCAATGGTCAAACTTATACGCTTATTCCCTCTACTCACGGTTATACCCAAACAGGCATCGCCTCGTGGTACGGCCAACAATTTGCCGAGCGCATGACAGCCAGCGGCGAACCCTACGATATGTTTGCTATGACCGCAGCCAGCAAAGAATTGCCCATTCCCACTTTTGTAACCGTGACCAATCTAGAAAATGGGCGCAGTATTAGAGTGAAAGTAAATGATCGAGGCCCCTTTCACGAGGGCCGCATTATGGATTTATCGTATGCCGCCGCAAAACGCTTAGGAATGTTGCAAAAAGGCACCGCCCATGTGCGTATCACCGCCTTAGACACCCCCTATAATGCCGCTTTAACGTCATATTACTTACAAATTGCCACTTTTCGTAATTTAGATAATGCAACCCATTTGGCAGAAATGCTCAAAACCGTTTTAGCGACCCCAGTAGGAATTAAATCGACCCCCACACAGTACAACGCGTTTTATCGCGTGCGCATTGGGCCTTTCTTGAGTATCGCAGAAGCTCAAAATTTATACAAAAAATTGAGTCTGGCGGGATTAAACCCCGGTGTGTTAGTGGCGGCTTGATTTTTATTTTTTGTCTGCCATAATAGATATTAAGGATTACCTGCTAGAATAAGGATGTTCTATGCCAAAATTAGACGCCCTGCTAACACCCACTTATATGCTGATAGACTGCAAACAAAACCTATTGTCTTATCCATTTCATCTTTACTTGCCATTCTTTTTTAATTTTGCAGAGCAGCAGTTGCAAGGATCTAAAGGAGAAGACTTGCTTAGTGTATGCAGCAATTTTCATACTCAATATTGCAATAAAACATTGAGTTTAGATACTTTGACCGCATTTTTAAACACCTACTCAGCTGATTTACGCCTCGCCGTATTCAATCGAAATAAAAAAGCTTATGTTCCATATGAGGAAGGCTATCTGTGTGCTAATAGTTTAAGTGAATTACACCCTGGGGTCTATGCAGAAATTATATCCCAATTATACGCTGACTCAAAACAACCCGTTCTAGTTATCACTAGAACACCTCAAACACAGTTAATTGCAGACTGTTTAGTCAAAACACTGCCTTCAGAATCATTCAAGATTGTTTATGCCTCGCCCATGTATGCACCAGGCAAAAGACCTCCTTATCAACAACAAGCCCCTGAGGCAAAGACACTATTTGGTGATAGCAAAATTAACGTAACACGCTATCTTATGCCACATTCCCAATCACCCTTATACTATTTAATCACTGACGGTAAACCCCTACCTGAAAATCGCTATTTAGAAAAATTCAGCCGCGGTTTATGGTGCGCCGGAATTTTGCGTGAAAATCTGCAACAAGACGCTAAGGAACAGATAGCTAACGCCCAGCCCGCTTTCAGTTATAATGACCCTAAACAAAAAGGCCCTTCTAGATTCTTTAAAGATAGCTTCCCCACACAACAGAAAATCAAGGAAATGCGCACTCCCACTAGATCGGACTCACCGCTTCAGCGCATCCTCCAAGAGACAAGCAATACCCCACCGCGATCGGGCTCACCATTTTCCAGGCAAACATGACCCCTAATGCCCCTCAAAAAACGCCCTAACCCGCTCAAACCAAGAGCGTTCTTGTGGGCTGTGATTTTTCTTATCCGCTTCTAAGGACACATGGAATTGCTCTAATAATTCTTTTTGTTCACGATTTAAATTAATAGGTGTTTCCAATGCAATATGACACAACAGATCGCCTACACCATGCCCATTCACCGCTTGCACTCCTTTGCCGCGCAAACGAAATACTTTGGCATTTTGCGTTTCGGGTGGGATCTTTAATTTAACCTTACCGTGCAATGTAGGGATTTCTATTTCCCCCCCTAAAGCGGCTGTAGTAAAACTCACGGGCATTTGACAATGCAGATCTTGCCCCTGTCTTTCAAAAATAGAATGCGCTTTCACATGCACTTCTACGTATAAGTCTCCCGGTGGGGCACCATTTAAGCCAGCTTCACCTTCACCTTGCAAGCGTATACGATCGCCATTGTCCACTCCAGCAGGAATTTTAACAGATAATACTTTTTCTTCTTGGATGCGTCCTTGACCCCTGCAACGGCCACAAGGACTCGTAATTTTACGTCCCCGCCCCCTACACGTAGGACAGGTTTGTTGTACGGTGAAAAAACCGCGTTGCATGCGCACTTGCCCTTGACCCGCGCAATCGCTACACACCGTAGGAGTCGTTCCTTTAGCCCCACCACTACCCTGGCATTCTTTACAAGCCACCCAGGTGGGTATACGTAAGGTGGTTTCGCTGCCAAAAACGGCTTTT
>VFJV01000143.1 GCA_009885895.1 Gammaproteobacteria bacterium | reverse complement strand
GAGCCCCCCCCCCCCCTTAGCCTCTCGTAAAACGGTGCGAGTAGTTACAGCAAAGGCTTGATTTAAAAATCCCCCTGACAATACTGTAGAATAGCCAGCATTGCAATGGCGGCGGTTTCAGTGCGTAAGATGCGGTGGCCCAACGCAACCAACCTAAGACCGTTTGCCTGCGCTTGTTTTTCTTCCTTATCGCTAAACCCACCTTCACAGCCTATAAATAACGCCACCGACTTTAAAGGCGTAGCCCATAATTTTTCGCCCGCCGAATCCGCTCGTGCCGATAAAAATAACCGCTGCTCGGCTTGAATACGGTGCAATGCTTCTTTAAAGGAAAGAATAGGATTTAGTCGGGTTAAAACGGCTCTGCCCGATTGTTGACTTGCACTAATGATGACTTTTCGCCAATGCTGCTCTTTATGGTTAAACTCTGTTTGACTTTGCTTCATATTAGAAAAATCACTGATTATGGGCGTTATTTCTGTAACCCCCAATTCAACGGCTTTTTGCAGTGTTAAATCCATATGATCTTTTCTAGACACCGCTTGCACTAGATGCAGCGCAAGAAATGATTCATTGTTCACCGTATACTTTTGCTGCAAGGTTACAATGACTTCTTTTTTATGGACTTTAAGAAGGGCCCCTTTAAATTCCTCGCCATCGCCATTAAAAAGTATAATTTCCGAACCTGTTTTTAAGCGAAGCACATGCACAATATGATGGGTAGCGCTTTCGTCTAGAGAAACGTCCCCTAGAAGCAAGGATTTATTCTGATAAAATCGTGGAATGGACACCGCCGTACTGCCTTTGACCATGGGATTATAATGCGCTATGATAGCAATTATGATGGAATCATTTCAAGTCACATGGCCGCCGTTCTATACGGTTAAAAAAAGCACTCGTTCCAAACGGGTGCGGCTTAGCATACACCCACACACGGGTTTAACCATCCATCTGCCACACAATCCCCGACAGCCCGTTGACATCGACGCCTTATTACTAGAAAAAAAAGCCTGGATATTAAAACACAGCGCCCTATTAGAACAAGCGCACAAAAAAGAGGCTGCAGTTTTGCCCCAGTCCTTGCTCCTATCTGCTATTGACGAAACCTGGACCGTTGACCCTATGCAAAATTGTGCCAAACCCACTTTATTCGCCGCCGCAGGATTTCGTTTAGTCCTTATGGATAAAGAGCTGAATACCGATCGCGCTCTTCTTCTACTGCACCGTTGGCTGAAAAAAAAGGGCACGCAACACCTTATTCCTTGGTTGACCGAGCTGAGTCAACGCCACCAGCTTCCTTTTAATAATGTGTCTGTACGCAACCAAAAAACGCTATGGGGTAGTTGCTCTTCAACTAAAAATATTCAGCTAAATTATAAAATGCTTTTTTTACCCAAAGCTTTGGCAGAACATATTTTGTTACATGAATTAAGCCATATTAAACATTTGAATCACAGCCGTTCTTTCTGGCGACTCTTATGTTCCTTAGACCCTCATTGTCATGAGCACAATAAGGCTTTGAAAACAATAGAATCTAAAGTGCCCGCTTGGTTGTATTAAGGTTACCCGCTCACCAACAATAAAACCGCTAAAGCAATCATTCCCCACGCAGCTTGGCTTGTATTAAAGAGATCGATACCATTGATCAGAATCAAGCCTACACCACCTGAAATTAAAAAACCCAGACCCAAACCACGGCGTATTCCGTGTTTTTTAAGACGCGACACATCTTCCTTGTTACCCTCACTGTTTTTTGCTCCATTTTGAACTATCTGCAGCGTTTTGTGTATCGTTGAGGGTAACTCCGGCAAAATTTTAACCCACATCGGGAAATTTTCTTTTAAATGCCGCAAAGTTGCCCTAACCCCCACTTGTTGCCGCATCCATTTCTCCAAGAAAGGATGCGCGGTTTCCCATAGGTCTAGCTCTGGGTACAGCTGCCTTCCTAAGCCTTCAATATGAAATAATGTTTTTTGTAGCAATAATAACTGAGGTTGAATTTCCATATGAAATTTTCGTCCTACCTGAAACAGCCTTAATAATAATTGACCAAAAGAAATATCTTTCAAGGGCCGTTCAAAAATAGGTTCGCATACACCGCGTACGGCGGCTTCAAACTCTTCTACTCTAGTGTCAGCTGGCACCCAACCGGACTCCAAGTGCAATAAGGCCACTTTGCGATAATCCCGTTTAAAAAACGCCAATAAATTACTCGAAAGATAATGTTGGTCAGTTGGGCTTAAAGCGCCCATGATACCAAAATCAACCGCCATATACCTAGGCTGTTTTCTATCGCGCGCATCTACAAAAATATTGCCTGGGTGCATATCCGCATGAAAAAAACAATCGCGAAAAACTTGCGTGAAAAATATTTCAACGCCTCTTTCGGCTAGAATCTTCATATCCACACCCAGGGCTTTTAATTCATCCACGTTGCCTATAGGAATACCGTGTATGCGCTCCATAACAATAACGCGAGTGGTGACATAGGGCCAGTAAATTTCAGGCACGTGCAATAGCGGCGATCCTTTAAAATTACGCTTTAAAGAAGACGCATTAGACGCCTCTAGGTTTAAATCCAACTCCATTAATGTGGTCTTTTCAAATTCCCCCACTAAATCCAGAACGTGTAAATGTCTAGCCATAACAGAATAACGTTCAGCAATGCGTGCAAAGCGATACAATAAACCCATATCTCGTTTTATAATTTTTTCCACATTCGGGCGCAATACCTTTACAACAACGTCCTCGCCGTTACATAAACGTGCCACATGCACTTGTGCAATCGAAGCCGAGGCCAAAGCGGTTTCGTCAAAAAACTCAAAAATAGTTTCAAAGGGTTCTTTATAGGCCTTAGCAACAGCCTCCTTGGCATGTGCAAATGGAGGCACTCTATCCTGGAGCAAAGCCAATTCATCGGCAATATCTTCCGGCAATAAATCACGGCGTGTCGATAGTGTTTGGCCAAATTTCACAAAAATAGGTCCTAATTCAATGAGTGCCAAACGCAACCGCTCTCCTCTAGCGATGTGTCTATTGCGGATCCAATACCATGGGTTTAAGTACCCTAAAAAACGTATGGGGGATAAAATAGTCAACCCCAGCACAATGTCATCTACGCCATGCTTAGCCAATATGAATTGAATATGTACAAAGCGAATCAGTTGCGTTATCGAGTTATTCATGTTTGTCCTTTTCATAGTGTGATAGGCGCACGCTTAAACGATCCAGATCGCTTTTAAGCTCATCCACATCCTCCATAAAATCATTCAACTCTGTAGCGGAGGGGAAATAACGTAATTCTTCTTGTAGATAGTCTGTTAGACTCTCTTTAAAACTATTAGCGCCACGATTAAACCATTTTTGCACACCTTCCACACATCGACCGATTTTATGCGCCACCACATCACCCGTGTAATGCGACAAAATTTCTTCCCAATCGATATCCAACTCGTGCAACACATGATAGGCCGCTTCAGAGAATACTTGATCGCCGGTGACGCTCAGCTTCGACATATTCGACAAGGAAGATGATTTAAATAATTTCAAAAAAGTCAGTAGATCTGCGCTAATAACCGCATCAGCCGTTATTTTATCGGCAGAGATAACCTCTATGTTGTTTTTTGCAAATAAAAATCCATAATGGAATGGTGTTTTTTTAATATTGATTTCTAAAATTTTCCCGTGCAGCGGTTTTAACTTTTGTTCAATTTCTTTGTCTAAAGAAAGATAACCATTCATTAAAGATTGCACTGTGGCTTGAATAAAATAAGACATAGGCCCCTTCTTTAATATTTAAAACAGCGGTGTAAAGCCACAATGCCTAGGCTTAGGTTATGGTACTCACATTCATCAAAGCCTGCCGCTAGCACCATTTGCTTAAGGACTTCTTGTGTTGGGTGCTTGCGTATGGATTCTGCTAAATATTGGTAACTGTCTTTATCTTTTGCAACGTATTGCCCTAATTTAGGCAAAATGTTAAAAGAATACGCATCGTATATCTTCTTGACTGCCGTTGTTGTAGGCGTGGAAAATTCTAAAATAAGCGCTTGCCCTCCGGGGCGCAACACACGGTACATTTCTCGTAAAGCACGCGCCTTATCGGTTACATTTCTTAAGCCAAAGCCAATGGTAATTAAATCAAAGCTATAATCTGCAAAAGGCAAGGCTTCTGCATTTAAAGCCGCAACTTGGATCGTTTGGCTTAAGCCCGCATCGATGACCTTATCTCGCCCGACCTCTAACATCGCTAGATTAATATCCCCTAACACAACGAGCCCTTTTTGCCCTACTTTTTCAGCAAAACGCTGTGCTAGATCTCCCGTACCACCGGCTAAATCTAAAAGCTGCTGACCAGGCTTTGCTTGGGCTAACAAGACAGTTAAAAATTTCCAGGCTCTATGCACCCCTAAGGACATCAAATCATTCATGAGGTCGTAATTAGCGGCTACGGAATGAAATACTTCTCGCACCAACCGTGTTTTCTCTTCAGAACTGACTTTTTTGTAGCCAAAATCGGCGTCTTTGTCTGCGTGCATAGGGGTTCCTCTTAATATGAAGATGCATTATATACCTATCGTACTTGAAGATGCGAGATCTTGATGAAGACTATACTCATAGCAGTTTGTTTTTAGGGTCGGCGCCAGGCTTGCGAGCAACAGGAGTGACGTATTCTGTCATATACTACGGCGAGATGGGCGTAGGCAACACCCCCTAAAAATACTCATGCTATGAGTATAGTAAAAAACACCGGGCTTTACTGTGTAAACATTTTTTGATGTTTATGGATTGGAATAGACTGCCTTATTTTTTTTAAATGCGCGAGATCTATCGTCGCATAGATAACGCCTGGGGCCATATCCTTTTTCTGAGATTGAATGTCGCCCCAAGGACCCACCATCAGAGAATGCCCATATGTTTTTCGTCCGCTAGAATGCGTCCCTCCCTGACAGGCACCTATAACATACGAAAATGTATCTATTGCTCTCGCCCGTACTAATAATTCCCAATGAGCCGCCCCCGTTGTAACGGTAAATGCAGAGGGAACGGCTATAATATCCACTTGTTGCTGCATCATGCAACGAAACAATTCGGGAAAACGCAAATCGTAACAAACCGCCAAACCTAATCTACCTACAGGGGTATCTATAACAACAATATTCTCTCCCGGTTGGGTGGTGGCCGATTCTTTGTACGTTTCAGACTCTGCGATAATCACATCAAAAAGATGTATTTTGTCGTATCGCGCAACCGGCACGCCTACCTCATTAAAAACAATGCAAGCAGCGCGAATTTTTTCCGCATCATCACAAGCCAGAGGTATCGTACCCCCAACAATCCAAACTTTGTTTTTTTTAGCGGCTTGCGACAAAAATTCCTGTATATCCCCAACACCCATATTTTCTTTTACCTGAACTTTATCCTTAGAATCCATTCCCATAATGGCAAACATTTCAGGTAATACAACCAACTTAGCGCCATTATGGGCCGCTTCTTCGATTAAAGCTTTGGCCATTAGCAAATTTTCATCAACCGTAGCCGAGGAGCACATTTGAATAGCAGCAACTTTCATGTTTTTAGGTTTACTCATTAGCCTGTTCTTCCTAGTAATAAAAAACACCCGTATAGAGAAAATCGTCAGTCAACGCCATATTTATAAAGATAACTGGCAAGATATCCCCGAAACGGCGAGAATACCTGTATGGCTTCCTTCGTGATTGCCTTTTCTAAAAACACATCGCCCTCTGGAAAGGCATCTGTGTCCCCCATCGCACGTAAGGCAATATAACCCGTAGTCCATTTACCAATGCCGTAGATTTTCATAAGCTGTTGTTTTAATGCAAAAGGATCTTGAATATTAAAAAGGTCAATACTTCCATCCAAAACCTGTTTTGATAAACTGGCAATAGCCTTTTTCTTCATTTGTGGAATTTTAAGACCAGACAAGGGATCATTGGCTAATGCGTCCGGCGTTGGAAATAAAGTGCACTCTTGCTGTGTAAAAGGGTTCACCGTCTTCTCGCCGTACAAATTCAATAACTGTGCCGTTAGTCCCGTTGCTTGCTTAGTCGAGATTAACTGCCCTAAGATAGTGGTGATCGCAAGTTCAAAATTATCCCAGCATCCCACTAAACGAGTACCGGCTATAAATTTATTTTTTTTAAAAAAAGGAACGGCGCTGAATACTTTGACTACATTCATTGGGATTAAAGACAAATCAAACATCTTTTCTATACGGTCTAAGACAAAATCAATCTCATTGGGATCTTCTGTTTTAATTTTAATTTCCAAGCGAGCCTGTAATGCATCATTGGACACACAGACCATGCCGATTTTATGATTAAACATAAATGTTCTAGTGTAGGTATTATTGTGAAAATGTTCTAAATCGCCTATTCTGTGTTTAGCATAATAAGCAAGACAAGCCTCCCAATCGAATGGCGCCCTATACGCAATATGTCGGATGGCAATCTGATTTTCAGCCATTTTATAAGACCTATTGTAACCCCAACACCAATTCTCGTGCCGCCCTACACGTTTCATGCATGACATGAATATTGTGAATGCAAGCCAAGGCATTATAGGCAATGGATTTTTGTTTAAACAAATGATGCAAATAACCGCGGGAATATTGTTTGCACGTACTGCACGTACACCCCTCTAAAATAGGCGTGTTATCGCAAGCATACATACTTTTGTTGATAGACAAACGATGATTTTTAAATTCGCTGGAAAATTTCAACCATTCGCCTGCTTTGACGATATGGCCATGATACAAGCTTCCGTGGCGTGCATTGCGTGTGGGCGCTACACAATCGAAAATATCAATTCCTGCGGCAATGACATCCAGCAGATCTTGGGGTGATAAACCCACGCCCATAGTATAACGGACTTTTTCGTCGGGTAAATACGCACGGATCCAATCGATGGTTTCTATGGTTTGTACCATATTGTACCCAATGGACTCGCCGCCTATGGCAATGCCATCTAATTCTAAGGAGGCTACAAAACGCGCGCTTTCTTCCCGTAAATGTTTAAAACAACTGCCTTGAATGATGCCAAATAAGGCTTGAGGATGCCCATAGGCCGACAACGGGTGTTGTAGATGTATTTCCTTAGACAATAGCAACCAGCGGTGCGTACGCTCCATGATTTTTCGCACCAAGGCTTCATCCGGCACATCGGGCGTGCATTGATCGAAAGCCATAATAATATCGGCACCCATTATTTTTTGCGCCTCTATAGACGTTTTCGGTGTTAAATGCAAATGCGCACCCGTGTGTGGATGACGAAAATGCGCACCGTCCTCATCGATTGTACATAGCTTTTTATTTTGAGATAAACTGAAAACTTGGTAACCCCCACTGTCTGTTAACATAGGAGCAAACCATTGCATCATTTGATGCATGCCGCCCAATGCTTCAATTACGTTCATTCCAGGCTTCGATAACATGTGATAAGTATTGCCGCCTAAAATAATTTGGCTGCCGCTGCTTTGTAAGTCTTGTGGTGTCATGCTATTCACAACAGCATAGGTCCCCACAGGCATAAAGGCGGGCGTCATAAATTCGCCGTGTGCAGTATTTACTTTCAGCACGCGCGCAGGGTTGTGCGCGTACTGTTTTATTTTTTCGGAATGATACCCCAAAACTAAGTACCGCCCCCTAATGGACTTAGCGGACTACGTTTTATGTTTTGACTGTCTGTAGAGTATTGCGTTGAGGTAAAAGGTTTTCGCTCTGCTGCCAACCAAGCATTGATTTGTTGCAAATCTAGCGGCGATAAGGTTCCTGCGGATTGTTTTAAAGCAATCGTGGCGTTAATATAGGTATATTGGTCGTTGGAAAAAGCACTATAAGCATTGTATAAATCTTGTTGCGCCGTTAAAACATCCAGCATCGTTTTGGTGCCTATTTGATAGCCATCGACAATACTTTGCAAAGCAAGGCTGCTCGATTTAATGGTTTGTTTATCCGCTTCCACTTGGCTAATGTAGGACATCGTGTTATTAAAGCTTTGTCTAGTATTGTTCACTGTAGACAGGTAAACGCCATTTCTGCTTTGCACGGCGGCTTCGTAAGCGTAGCTTGCTTGTTTTGCCGTTGCAGAAACAAAACCCATACCGTTAGAAAAAATAGGTACGGTTAATTGCAATCCCGCATAAGCCACCTTGGTATCTTGCTGCCCACTAGGCGAGTCCCCCGTATTATTCCCCGTATAAGAAGCCACACCATTTAGTACTGGCAAATGCCCGGCTTGCGCTTCTTGTGCAGATTTATGCGCCGCTTCTGCCGTTTGTCTTGCTGAAATTAAATTCCAATTTTGTTTATCGGCGGTTTCAACCCATTGAGTCACATTAGCAGGCTGCGGTGTTAATAAGGGCGCGGTGTTATCACGCAAGCTAGATAGGTTAGCATAATAAACACCGGTAAGCGCACGTAAATTTTCTTTGGCATTTAAAACCGCATTTTGCGCGCCCAACTCGGAAGCCACATTGGTATCGTATTGGGCCCGGGCTTGCTCCACATCGGTAATAGGAATTAAACCCACTTCAAATTTTTGTTGGGCCTGCGTTAAAGATTCATAGTTCGCCTGTTTTTCGGCTTGCACATAGGTTAAATTATCTTCAGCATCTAAAACGGAAAAATACGCTGTTGCGGTGTTAGCAATCAAAGTTTGTAAGGCGTAATTAAAGGTAGCACTGGCAGAGTTTGCGGTGTATTTAGCACTGTTATAACCCAACCAATTCATAACATTAAAAATGGGTTGACTTGCTGAGATCTCATAACCATTTTGATTGTAACGAAAGGTCCCATTATGATTGTCCAAAGGAATACTTGCTCCGCTTGGCAAAATGATTGAGCTAGCCGACGAGCCGCTATTATTGTTATAATTGTTAAAACCATCGGTCGCCGTGGCATTGGCTGCAGGCAATAAACCTGCTCGTGCAATGGGGACTTCTTGCATAATTCCCTGCGCCGTCGCTTTTGCCTGTAAAAACGTAGGGTTGTTATTGTACGCATCTTGATAGACTTGCATTAAATCGGTCGCCGATGCCAACGTAGCAAACACCGTTAAATTAAGAATGACACCTAAACGTATTGTTTTTTTCATGTAGCCTCCAAGACGCGTTTTTTTCTAAAATACAAATTGTTCCACCGGCACAACCCCTTCTAAAGGCGGTAATACCGTTTCAAATAAAGTGTGCTGTTGCCATTGGGTATGATCAACGCGCGTTACCAGAACAGCTGTCTGACAAGGTTGTGTACCCAACACCGCAAATAAACGACCGCCTATTGCCAGCTGCTGTAAAAAAGGATTGTTTAAAACAGGCAAGGATCCTGTGAGCACAATCAGATCGTAGGGTTCGTGCAAAGCCCAACCCAAGGTGGCATCACCCGTTTCTAGGCTAACATTCTCTATTTTGAATTGGGCTAGTTTCTTTGCCGTGTTCTGGGTAAATTCACTGTATTTATCTACGCTATACACATAATGGCTTAACTTCGCCAGCAAGGCGGTTAAATAACCACTGCCGGTTCCCACCTCTAAAACCGTGTCCTTCTTAGATAAGTTTAAGCTTTGCAATATTTTTCCTTCTAACATAGGCGACAACATAGTTTGCTGATGCCCTATGGGCAGTTCGGTATCGCTGTACGCCAGGGATTGATATTGCATAGGCACAAAAGCCGCGCGTGGAATCGTTGCAAACAAAGTCAATATATCCTCTGAATCCACACCATTAGGACGGATCTGTTGGCTGATCATATTGGCTTTTGCTTGAAATTCGTTTGTTTTTTGAACTAATGCACTCATTTAAGGCCCTTTCCTTTCTATAGTGCTAAGAGTAAGGGGTTTATGCCTTAAGTGCAAGAGGCCGCGGGATGATGGATACAATCCCACCGTGCGTCAACAGCCTTCTTGATGCTCTTTTTAGACGAGATGGGCACAACGAGGCAGAAAAAACAGGATTGTGTCGCAAAAAGCGCTCAAAGCTGTTGGCTATTTTAGCTGCACTTCTCCTGGTTTTGCCGCAAATTCAGGGCGAAGGATGTAGAATAGCCGGATATTGTAGGGATATGGAGAAGGCGATGTTAAGCTTTAAATGGAAACAGTTTAAACAATCGATAATTCTGATGGCGGCGCGGTGGTATTTACCGTATGCGATAAGCTATCGGGATATAGAAGAGCTGATGGCAGAAGCGTTTTTCAGGAAAGCCATAGGGGATAATATTCTACCAGAAAAAGTGGTAATCGATAAAAGCCGGGGAAATAAAGCAGCGCTAGATAGCCTGAATTTACAGTTGGCGCTACTGTTATAATGACAGGGATTTTGATGCCCATACTGGTGAGACAGATAAAATATCTGAACAACTTGATCGAACAAGACCATAGAGCCATCAAGATTAGCTGAGACTCAGTATTTATTTGCGACAAAACCGCAACCATCCTGCATAGAGCAATTCTTCAAAAGAACAATGAAGGGCTAATCTTAAACCGATGACTCAGTGCTGTTATGTGCGCCTTGGTAAGACTACGTTTATTATTTATGATTTTTGATATTAATGATTTACTACCAATTTCCGGCAAATCTGCAACACCTAAATTATATTGTTCCATAAGAGTTTTGAGCACAACGTGATCTACCTGCAGACTATTAATTCGCTTATTGAACTCAGTAAATTCTTCGGCTGACTCTTCCCAACGCTCAATGCTAGCAGACAAAATGTCTATTAATGGAATGTTATTATCATAGTCGTCCATAAGCGCATCTAGCGTTTCTAACGCTTGTGCATATTCATCTTGCTTATTGATGTGCGCTAAAAAGCTAGCCTCATCAAACAGCTCATGCGCTTTTTTCTTAATTGTTGATAGTCTCATATTAATTGCTCCCCACCCTATATTTCTTACAAAGTTTATCGTATTCAGCATGTGTAACAATATGTTTTACATACATGCGATTATCTCTAAATTCAATAAACGCGATTAGCCTTAAACTATTACCGCCAATATCTATAACCCACCATTTATCCTTATATTTAAAATTATCCAATGATGGGAAGATATGCTTAAGTTCCCCTGGGCGTTTAAACTCTCCTTTCCTTAATATTTTATAAGTATACTCAATTGCCTCAACCTGGTTTGGATACTTTTTAACCGCATCGCTAAATGGTTTTCTTGAGATTATATGCAATGTTAAGGTTCCTTATTCTTACAGCTTTTTAGTTATAGCATAGCAAATAGTTGCCAAATAGTCAACTTTTTGCGATTCTGTTGTGACTTTCTGCTCGTTTTACTCACTTAACCCGTGACAGCTAATTAAAAGTTGTCATATAACAATGCGTTATGCAATCAAAATTGGTGCGTGCCCGCCCAATTGAAGGTGCAAAATTAGCTGTAGTAAGGGCAATAATCACCACAATCTAGCAAGCATCTATTTCATCAAAGCTATTATACAGAGCAAATTCAACCTCCATTATTTCATCTATGTAAACATTTAAACCTGAAAACATGGGGCTAATTGCTTCAAAGCCATTATATAATCTCTGAAACTCTTTCTGTATCTTCCTCAAACTAAGCACTCGCCTAGCCTTAAAAATCTTTTCCCCTTTTGTGTTTTCTGGATAGCGGAATAAGAAAGATTTTAGATCAATATTATCTATTTCCTTTGCGGTATTAATAAAAGAATTACAGAAATCGGTTAGTTCGACCTCTGATAAGCCAAACGCTGCTTCGAGTTCTTTTTTTGTGCACTCAGCAAGCAGGGTCAACTCATGTCTTGAGTTTCTTTCTATTTTATTAGAATCTAATGTATTGTCGCCAATAAAATCAATTCTTTGGCTCATTATCTTGCTCATATAGAAACAATATTTTAGACTTAACTCAAAAAAATGTCTATAATTATAAAAAATCGGATAGGCCAAATAGTCAGTAAAATTATTTCTGCTATCCCCTGCGATAATTTCTAATGCGGAATTATTCGCAATTATGAAATACCCTTTTGCGAAAATAGAAAAATTATAAAACATGGCTCTTGGATGCTCTTTCCCTAATCCAATTTCAAATGCAGTTAAATCATCAGTGTTTTGATCGCAATCATAGAATGCCATAATAACGCGAGTTATGTTTAAGCGGCCATAAGAACCTTCCTATCCTCGTCAGAGAATTGTAATGTTGGTTTGTTTGGGTGAAAGATATAGGCAGTAATAGCAGAGAGCATG
>VFJV01000146.1 GCA_009885895.1 Gammaproteobacteria bacterium | reverse complement strand
AAATGATTAACGCTTAATCATTTTAAATGCCAACCATACAAATCCCTCTGCATCTAAGAAAACCAGCTGCCCACCAGGAGCGGCTGGTTATTCTTAACGGTAAATTAATTGAAGGCCTAAAGGAACTTATCTCGATTTACCCAGCACTTAAACCATACCTACTGGATGACAATGAGACTCTTTGTCATTTTGTAAATCTTTATGTGAATGGACAAGATATACGGTCTTTAGATGGCTTGCAGACGGAAGTTAAGGAAAACGATGTCATCACAATGATTTTAGCCATTGCGGGCGGCTGATCCTTGAAAGACCCCCCGTAACTTAATATTAACCAAAAACATAATCAGCCCTATTAAAAATGTGATTGCAGCGATTTCTATAAAGGCGTGGGCATAGTTAACGCTTGTCCCACCACTCACTAGGCTTGCAATGGCGCCTGCTAAATAGCTGGAAAAGGCCAAAGATAAAAAGAAAACACCCATCATGGTGCTGCGTATACCCTTAGGCGCAAGCCGTGCAATAGCCGATAAGACGACGGGCAGTATACACAATTCCCCCAAACCTAAGAGTAAATTGCCTAAAAGAATGTAAGCCAAGGAGGCATGATTTGTTTTTTCATTGTACACTGCGGCGAAGAAAAAAAGCACGAAACTGGCGGCGGCCAATATCAAACCTGCAGCGACCTTGGTCGCATAAGAAGGATCACACTGTTTGCGTTCTAAAAAAGTCCAAAAAAATCCTATTAAGGGTGCCGTTAAGATCACAAAAAAAGGCTCTATGGATAAAAACATCGCTGTCGGAATAGTAAGGCCAAAAACCGTGCGCGAGACCTCTCTTTCAATGAATAAGGTCAGTGTGGTTGCCGTTTGCAGGGAGGCGGCAAAAAAGAAAAGGGAAAAAAAGAGTAATATGCCTAGGGCTAAGATCCGCTTTCTATCGTCTGCATTGCTTTTAAAAGCAGCCAAGCCGAGGCCTGTGGCCGTCGCTAGCCCAATGAAAAGCAATAATCGCCCAAAAACCTCGGGGTGCTGCAGCAGCAAGGTGTACAGTGCTATGGTAATCAATAATGCAAAATAAATAATTGTTTTGACAGACAACCTTACCGTATATAAGGTATTGTCTACAGTCTTTATTTTCATACACAGAAAAATAATCAAAGAAGACAGCATTCCTATGGCACTTAAGCCGAAGCCGTACAGCCAACCATAGCGATGCGCGATATAACCGTAAGTCAAAGGACCTAATAAGCCGCCTGCATTCATGCCTGCATAGAAAATAGAAAAGGCGCGCTCGGATTTAGCCTCGGTGTCTTTGTATAATGAGCCTACATAACTGGCGCTATTGGGTTTGAATAAACCTATGCCGCAGATGATGAGGGATAATCCCAAATACAAAAAGTGCTGCCCCGCTAATAATAGCGTTGCATTGCCCAGTACCACGAGGCTTATTCCGATGATAAGGGTTTGGCGCATACCGAGCAGGCGATCCGCTAATATTCCACCCAAGATAGTGCTGGCAAAGGTTAAAGCGGTAAAGACGCCATACAGCGCATAGGCTTGGTTGTCGGTAAACAGCAGCGCTTGGGTTGCATACAAAACTAAAACGGCTTGCAGGCCATAAAAACTAAAGCGATCCCAAAATTCGGCAAAAGTGAAAACATACAATCCGCGATGAGGGGTGTTGCTGTAGGGCATTTTATGGGGCGCTCCTGTGGATGGGATTGAAGTATATCGCCTTCGCCGGCAGGCTTCAATTGCTAGGGGTAATTTTTGTCATTATCGTGAGTTTGTGCCAAATATAGTATACTTATTGCTTAAAGCAGCATTTAAGAGATGGGTTATATGAACAATACACCTTTTAGTCCTTCAGAACGCACCCGCTACAGTCGCCAATTCGCGTTGCCGAATGTAGGCTTGGCTGGGCAAGAAAAATTAAAATTCGCCAAAGTATTATGCATAGGTGCGGGCGGCTTGGGTTCGCCGGTATTGTTTTATTTAGCCGCGGCCGGTGTGGGCACCCTAGGTATTGTAGACGAAGATACGGTTGAATTATCCAATCTACAGCGGCAAATACTGTATACCACGAAGGATCTGGCGCAGGGGAAAGCGGCTACGGCTAAGGACAGACTCTTAGAATTGAATCCGCATGTACACATCATTGCGCATCCTGTGCGTCTAACACAGGACAATGCCCTAGAAATACTGCAAGACTATGACATCGTGGTCGATGGCACCGATAATTTTTACACGCATTACCTCATCAACGACGCGTGTTTTCATTTAAAAAAACCGCTGGTGTATGCTAGTATTGCGCAATTTGAAGGACACTGTTCGGTGTTTAATATAAACGAAGGGCCTTGTTATCGTTGCCTTTATGCGGCACCTCCTCCTGAGGGTTTAATTCCCAATTGCGCCGAAGGCGGCGTGTTTGGCGTGTTGCCGGGGTTAGTGGGCACAATACAAGGGATAGAAGTCATCAAACTTATTTTGGATCTGGGGCAATCGTTGGTAGGCAGATTATTGACGATTAACACGCTCGGCATGCAATTCCAGGAATGGCCCATACAACGCGATCCCAAGTGTAGGTTATGCGCAGAGCATCAAGCTTTTGAGACCTTGCCACACCATATGCCCGCAGCGTGCACACCCTTAAATGTTCCAGAGATAACGGTCAGTGAATTTGCTACCCTAAAAAAGCAAGGTGCACAGTATATTTTGCTGGATGTGCGAGAAGACTATGAATACGCTATTTGTAATTTGGGTGGAAAACGTATACCTTTGTCACAGCTGCCGCAGCAATTGGCTTTTTTGGATAAAAATGCATTGTACATAGTGCATTGTAAAGTAGGTGCGCGTAGCAGCAAGGCGGTTAAAATGATGCAAGAACACGGCTTTAGCGACGTTAAAAATATGCGCGGCGGTATTTTGGCGTGGGCTAAAGAAATCGATCCGAAAATGGCGAGGTATTAGGGCAATGAATAAAGGATCTTATGTAAACCTAGGCGGTACCTTTCGCAGCGAGCATTGTGAAACGACAATAGCAAAGCTTAATCCCTTACTACAAACACTGGGCATAACCCGCATCGCCAATATCACTGGCTTAGACTGTATCGATATTCCAGTTGCCGTGTGTGTGCGTCCTAATTCAAAACATCTGGCCGTTTCCCAAGGCAAGGGCTTAAGCTGGGAACTTGCCTGGGTTTCCGCCGTTATGGAATCCATAGAAGGTTATCATGCCGAAAACGCAAAACCGGCTGTAGTGACGGGAACGTATTCTGCGCTCAAACCACACTATCGGCTTATAACACCACAGCTTTTTACGCACGGTTTTTTTGAAAGGGTCAATAGCGAAGAATGGCCCATGGGTTGGATAGACGCCCACGAATATGTAACGGACCAATCGGTACTGATCCCACATGCCTTAATTTGCTTAGACTCTACGGTTCCTCACCCGGAATACAGTTTCTTTAGCGTTAGTTCCAATGGCTTGGCTGCAGGCAATACCTTGGATGAGGCCAAGTGCCATGCATTGTATGAAATCATTGAGCGCGATGCTTTATATCGTTGGGCAAAATTAAGCGTAGAAGAGCGGTTTGCAAAACAAATTAAATTAGAAAGCGTGACTTCAGTATTCAATCAAGCGCTCATTGAAAAAATAGAATCCGCACAGCAGGTCATAAAAATATGGGAAATTACGTCACAATTGGGTATACCTACGTATCATTGCGTTATAGTCGATACGAATCCTTTGCGCAATCTAGGCTTGTTCAACGGTACAGGCACGCATTTAAACAAAGAAATTGCTTTATCCAGAGCTATTACCGAAGCAGCACAATCTAGGTTAACCTTAATTTCAGGTTCTAGAGACGATGTGTTTAACGATCATTATCATAAAAAAGCGTCGTTTAATTATCCTAGCAAGAGTGTAGATGGCCAAAGAAAATTTGAGGAATCTAAACCGCTAGAAATAAAATCCACTTTTTCCGAACATTTTGCTTTCATGGTGGATGTATTGTGCGCACATGATTTTAAACAAATATTTACAGTGGATCATACTAAAGAGACATTCAAGATTCCTGTAGTGCATCTGTTTGTTCCGGGGATGCAATATAATGGCAGGAGAATTTGAAATGATCATTGTCTTTTTAGGCCCTTCTTTAGCATTAGAAGAAGCAAAAAAAATATTGCCACAGGCGCATTTTTTACCGCCGATACAATCGGGCGATATTCTGCGGGCCTTGCGCTTGAAGCCAAAAACAATAGGCATCATCGATGGTTATTTTGAAAATGTCTCTGCGGTTTGGCACAAAGAGATTTTATATGCGCTATCAAAAGGCGTGCACGTTCTAGGGTGTTCTAGCATGGGTGCATTGCGTGCCAGTGAATTAGCGGCTTATGGCATGATTCCGGTCGGAAAAATAGCGCAAGATTATCTGTCAGGAAAGATCAATGACGATGATGAGGTGGCTTTGTTGCACCATTCCGCTTCATCAGGTTATACCGGCGCAACAGAAGCTTTATTTAATATACGCGCAACCTTGGAGTTAGCCTGCCAAAATAATATTATAACCAAAAATACGCAGAGCTGTGTCTGGACTGTGGCAAAAGATCTCCATTATCGTGAACGGTTATGGTCGAAAATTTTGCGTTTAGCCTATGAAGAAGATACGGATAGGGTAGAAGTGACAGCACTGGAGCAGTGGCTGGAAAATCCAGAGAATAAGGTGGATGTTAAACGCAACGATGCTATCTTGTTATTGAAGACCATTGCCACAGGTGTAGCTAGTCCATCGATGGCCGAAGCATTTGCATTTAAGCGCAGTGCCTTTTTTAGAGCCTTGCAACGAAACACGGCGTGCAGACCCTTTTCCAGTTATCACTCTTGGCTGCCATTGCCAGAGAAGGTAGCGTTGGCGGTGCGCTATTTAGATCGGCCCTATATCTTATTAAGACGATTGGCCTATCTATTGGCTGCTTGTTATAGCCTTGCAAAACAAAGAAAAATAGAGCCTGGCGATGAAGAGCCGTTTGTTTTTATGGATGAATGCGTGTTTGAAGCGTATGATTGTACCTCTGCGGAAAGAATTCACTTTTCAAAACGCATGAGCACCATAAACACCTTATTGAAACAAGAACAGCAAACAACGGATTTACCCGGAAGAGCGCAGGATTATTTATTATTATTGATGCGCCTGTCTCAAGACTATGCTAGCATAAAAAACAAATACCCGAACATTAACAATGAAGATCTATTTTTAAATCAATTTAAACAAGAGCAACCTAAAAAATATCAGTTAATGCTGTGTATGGCCCATTGCTGGTGGTTTATTGAACGTTGCGCTTTGAGATTAGGCTTGCAACCCGATTTTGATATTTTAGAAGATTACGCCAATCAATTCCGTCTTGGCAATCAATTAGAAACCGCAGAAAAAATAGAACACTGGTTAAGCGATAACGACTTAGATCCCAATGCATATCAATACCTGATGTCTGCCAATGTGCGCTTGAAATTTTTAGTGTTTGAAAATAATCTAGATATTTTGACCGTTTCGCTGGAAGATAACGATACCTTCTGGTTATTAGACGCCTTGTGGTTAACAGGGTTTTATGAGGACGCTAAAAAAATAGTGATAGAGCCACAAAACTTAGCTGAATTAAAAACACGGATAAGAAAAAAAGCCTCTAATTTAGAGGAATATGCGTTGTCTCTTGACTTTGTGGGCGGGGAAACGGAGATGATGAGCGAGATGGGTGTAGGCAACACCCTCTAAAAATAAAATGCCAAGAGTATATAGCGTTATTAAATAATACAGACTTTAGAGGTATCATGAAGGAACTAATCGTTACTATCCCGCCGCTGAGTGAGCGTCACTCAGAGGGCAATCAAAAAGAATTTTTAGAAAGTGTACTTGCGCCTGCACACAACACGAGCACTAAAGTTAAATCCATTGGCTATACAGAGGCACTAAAAGAACTATTACAGTGCGCTTTGCCTTTTACAGCAGCCAGAGGCATTAACTCGGTTTATTGGCTCGTAACGGGGGTTATTCTCAATGAATTAGGTCCACAGGCATTTGCAGCAGGCCCCCCTTATTCTATCCATTTCCTATGCTACAGGCGGAACTATGCGCGCTGGTTTACTGTCTATTACCGGTTTAGTAGGAAAATTAGATGCAGCGGATCAAAAAAAATCTATTGGTCCATTGATGCACCGTGGATTTTTATTGGGTCTGGGTTATTCAATACCGTGTATTTTAGTGATGATTTATTCTGACAATCTGCTAAATGCGATAGGAATACCTGAAGAGATTAGCTCGGTTGTAGGCGAATATTTTGATGGCATAATCTATGGCATTCCCGGGATTGTTTTTATGACCGTTGGCATGTGCTTTGCAAATGGCATTAAAAAATCATTGATTACGATGGTCTCCATGTTTGGCTGTGTAATCGGAACGGCTGCTATTGGCTATCCTTTGGCGCTGGGATGGCCCAATTTTCTGCCTAAAATGGGGGTGTATGGATTAGGATTAGGCATGTCTATATCCGTTTGGATAACCGCCGCAGGATTACACAGCTATTATTTTTTAAGCAGCCAATTCAAAGACTATAATCTATTTAAGTTTGGCAGAGCAGATTTACGTCTTATATTGTATTCTGATGTGGAAAATCAAGATAGGCCCGTTTATTTGCAGAATATTTTACATAATATAAAGCTATGTCTACCCATGAGCGCAGAAAATTTGGCAGAATGGGGGAATCTGCTTGGGATTTCTATTATTTGTGGCCTCATCAGCGCCGATTGTTTAGAGGCGCTACAAATTTCTATGAATTTAGTTTCTCCCTATACTATGCTTTACGTAGGCTTTACCAATACGGGCTATATGTTGGTAAGCCGCCATTATGCCGCCGTACGCGCACACTTTTCTCATGATGCTTTCATGAATCTCAGGGCAACGGGGACTGTTACGACTCTATTGGGAGTGGCTGCAGCGAGTACCGTAGGTGCTTTCATGATCGGCATGCCTAGACAAATTTGTAATTTATATATAGATGTAAACGATCCCAACAATGAAGACATCCTCATTATGGCGCAAGCATTTTTGCTTACCAATGGTATAGGCCTGCTGTTTGATAGCATTAGAATAAGCAACGCTGATTTATTAAAAGGACTGGAAGATGTGCTCTATGCACCCATGTTGAGCTTTTTTTTCATGAGCCTGCTTGGCCTTTCAGTCGGCGGTTGCTTGACATTGCTCTTAGATTGGGGTGCGGATTGGTTGTTCATAACAAGGGACATCGGGGTTTTGCTTGCTGCCATAAGCATCGCCTATAGATGGTTGAAAAAGTCGTCTACTATGGAATTAGCGGCTGAGCATGAGTTCATACTGCCCAACCAAGATTTAGCGCAAACATTCTGTCCCCTGGTTGGTGGGCAAAAAAGAAATTGTTTCGCTTTTTTCTATTCTAATGATATGGATGAAGAGGGCCAATCGCTTCTAGAGGTTACGACTATCAATGATACGCCGGTTCTGAGGATGGATTTTCCGGGTTGACCCAGCAGATCGACTCAACCCCCTTTAATAAAAAACAGATCGGTAATCCCCTTCTATTTCGTAGGCAATGGCGCCGCATAAACATTGGCCGGTTAATTTTTGCGTATGTTGATTATCGGTTGTGACCATGAAATACCCCTATGCAGCAACAGACACGGCGCTAAATTTTTTCTCTAGGTCTAGCAACGCTTGTTTTAATTGCATACCACCGGCAAAACCCGTTAGTTTTCCATTGGCGCCTATAACGCGATGACAAGGAATAATGATGGGAATAGGGTTGTAATGATTGGCCATGCCTACGGCGCGGGCCTTATTGCGATGACCTACTTCTTCGGCTTGTTGCGCATAAGACAGGGTTTGTCCGTAGGGGATGTTACGCAAAACTTCCCAGGCGTCCAGTTGAAAGGCTGTTCCATGCAACACCAGCGGTAAATCAAAGGTGCGGCGTTTACCCAAAAAATAGTCTTGCAAGGCAGAGGCTGTTTTCAAGAACAGGGGGTGTTGTTCATTTTTTTTGAACTGCTTTCGTGCAAGTTGAGATTCCTCTGCTTCTTGTTCATTCTGCCATAAGATCCTATGAAGGCCTTGTTCTGAAATAAAGAGTATTAATTGCCCTACGGGGGTTGATATTTCGCCATAGCAGCTGTCTAGGGGTAAGTGTGAAAGCCAGTTTTTTCTCATAAGGGTACTCCAAGGTGGGCGGATCTGCCGCTTAGTGATTGTCTCATAAGTAAAAAGTGCTGTCATCTACTATTTTTGCGAAAAACCCTGTGAAAGTTCGTCGGCACCATAATTTACCTTATTGAGTGAACTCACTCAATAAGGTAAATTATGGCTTGCTGACTCTCTAAACATCGCCTATAATATTGAGTACATTCACTCAATAAGGTAAATTATGGCATTTGAACGTTCCCAAGCCCAAATTTTAGGCAAATGGCTGGCTGAGCCGCCTGATCGTATCATTATTGTTGCGGGCCCACGCCGTGTTGGCAAAACCTATATGGTAAAGCAACTATTAGACAAGCAACCCAGTGATACTTCCTATTTCGTTGCGGTTGACGATCCAAACGCAATGACCCTGGATATGGATGTACTCAGTGATACTATAACCCATCGTTTAGGTATGGCCCCCTCTGCCGAATGGTTAACTGAAGTGTGGAACAAAGCTCGCGTCAAGGCACAAGAATTACCCTTAAAACAACTGAGTTCTTTTGTGCTGGTTATTGATGAAATTCAGAAGATTCCACGCTGGTCTGAGGTAGTGAAAGGACTTTGGGATGCCGACAGGCGCGCCAACTTACGTATGCATGTCGTGTTACTAGGATCTTCACCTTGGCTGATGCAAAAGGGTCTAACAGAAAGTTTATTGGGACGTTACGAACAAATTCATATGACGCACTGGTCATACGCAGAAATGCAGGCTGCCTTTGATATAAACTTAGATGAATATATTTATTTTGGCGGCTATCCAGGCCCTGTTAGCAGAATGCAGGATGAGTCTCGTTGGAAAAATGAAATCAGAACGGCTTATATTGAGCCTTACATACACAACGATATCTTGCAGATGGCTAGGATCCATAAACCGGCATTATTAGAGAATTTATTTAAGTTGGGCATAGCTTTTTCCGGGCAGATCCTAGCATACGATAAAATGTTAGGACAACTACACGATGCAGGGAATACGACAACGCTTGCGGGCTATCAGCAACTGTTATCCAAAGCGGAGTTACTGGCAGGATTGATGAATTATGCGCCGCAAGAAATCGGTAGACGTAAGTCACCGCCTAAATGGCAAGTTTATAACACCGCATTTATATCGGCACTTTCGGATTATTCTTTTTCTGAGGCAAAGGCAGACAGAACGTATTGGGGCCGTCTGGTTGAAAGTGCGGTAGGTGCTCATTTGGTCAACACGATCTCTTCAGAAGATCGATTGTTTTATTGGCGGGAAGGAAAAGACAATCAAAGTCCCGAAGTGGATTTTATTTTATTAAGAAAAGACAAGCTCTTTGCTCTAGAAGTTAAAAGTGGGTCAAAAAAATTTGCTCGGGGACTCCATACGTTTAGGAAGAAATACCCCGAGGCAAAAGGGGTTTATATAGGAGAGGATGGTGTTGGCATCGCGGACTTCTTGAGTCTAGCAGCCAGTACCTGGATAAAGGAATGGTCACAATGATTGCGCTCAATCGGCAAGTCCTCGATATAAGCGAGACAAAAGAACATGGACTGAATAAGGAGGCACTTTCTATCGAGGACTTTCGAGAAAATAATGCTTGGATATTACTCGGTGAACCAGGGGCTGGAAAAACAACGCTGTTTCAGCAAGAAGCTAAAACAACAGGTGGGCAATATATGTCTGTTGCTGAATTTATTACACCGGATACGGACCTACCCCCTGAATGGTACGGCAAAATACTTTTCCTGGATGCCTTAGATGAAATTCAAACCGACTGTCTTATTGAAAAAATAACAAGGCAGCTTATGCGTTTGGGTAGCCCATCTTTTCGCGTAGCCTGTAGGGCTGCAAATTGGTATGGATGGGCTAAAGAAAATTTAGAAAAACTGCATTCTGATTTGATTGTATTAGAATTGGTCCCTTTATCTGACAATGATGTTCTGCAATTATTACAAGGATTAGATCCAGATCCTGAAAAGTTTATAGCCCACGCTAAAACCTTTGGTATTTATAATGTATTGAAAAACCCAGAAATGCTGAATTTGATGGTGAAAGCAGTTCAGGATGGAAAATGGCCCAAAAATCGAAAAGAAGTGTATTCGCTTGCTTGTCAGAAGTTGGCTCAAGAGGATAATCCCAGACATCGTCATATCCATAAAAACGATGTCGTAGGAGCCCAAGACATACTTCATGCCGCGGGATATTTATGCGCCATACTCTTATTTACGGATAAACAAGGCATCGCGCTGGATGAGTCCAGAAGCGACAATCAATTTATTAGCATAGATAGCGGTGAGCCTGAGGATAGGCAAGCAGCTGCATTAGCCGTTGAAAAAAAAATATTTATCTCTGCCAAAGAAGAACGAGTCACCCCGTCTCACCGCAGTGTTGCTGAATATTTGGCTTCCGATTGGCTTTGCGAGGAAATCGCTAACAAAGGGTTATCTATTAATCGCTTAAAGCAACTATTATTAGACAGCGATGGTCATATTAAACCGTCATTATGGGGATTATGTGGTTGGTTGGCTCAGCATAATCCTACGATGCGGAACTGGCTTGTAGAAGAAGAGCCCTTCGCTGCACTTTATTATGGTGATGTTGAGTACTGGCGAGTAGAAGATAAAATAGCCGTGTTTGATGCTATCATCAAAATAGCCTCATTTTCAATATCTTCTACATTGACACACACCTTTTCGGCTTTGGCATTGCCGCAACTCAAAGATACGTTTAAAGCGATTTTGACTGATCACCACCAATTTACTTCAGCGCAACGGGAATGTGTGCTGACTATTTTAACTTCATCTGACCCGGTAATGCCTGACTTCGATGTTGAGGTAGATCAATTGTTGATTGAAAAAATAGATAGTTTAGAACGCAAGAATTTAGATCGCAATCTTTTAAACAGCCGCATGGTTTCCCGGGCATTAGACTATCTCTATCCACAGTATCTAAGCCTCGATAAATTATTTTCGTATTTAAGTCGAATCCACGCAAATAACACACTTTTTTTTAAAAATGACAACTTGTTTTTAAGCGATCATATCGTTGATAAAACACCTATATCACAGTTGCCTCTATTCGTAGACCACCTATTTAATTTTCTTGATACTCCTGCGCACAGACAGTTAGACATTTATTTTCAAAGGTTATTGTTTAGGCTTTTGCTCAAAGTGGTGAATACTTGTGCTTTAGAATTACCTATAGAACAATGGATAAATTCATTGAAATTAGGGAATTTTTTAGAATCTGAAGAATGGAATATGATTAAAAAGGTACTAAATCAGTGGTTTTCTGAACATCCACAGCGGTACTACGAGTTAATAAACTTTATTCTGAATCAATCAACAGACGTTTATAAGAATATGCACTTTCTATGCTATATTATGCAACCTCCTGGTACGGATATGTGGTATTTTGAGAAAGCGGCTGTCACAGATAGGCCGTATATAAGAGACTATTGTTTAACACAAGCTGTGAGTTTATTATCTAGAGAGTGTCTTGGCGATACTACCTCTATCAAGAAAAAATTAGATGAATGGGCTCTATCCTACCCGGATAAAAAAAATGAGTTACAAATACAGTACAATGGCATTTTGGAACAAAATCAGCAAGCTAAAAAAAAGGATGATCCCCTTTTAAGAGTGCCAGAATCCATTCAAGCAGAATTAATGCAGCAGTTATCTGCTATTCAAAATGGCAGTGCGCCTCCTGGTGTTATGGGCTATCTCGCAGATGTTTGGCGAGAAGCTTCAGAGAAGAAAAACACAGAGAGAGAAAATCATTTTGAACGACGCTTTGGTGCGGATGGTTTAGCATTGTATCAAGCGGCAAAAGAAGGATTCAAACACTGTCTTGATAGAAAAGACTTACCCACAGCGCGGGAGATAATTGAGTTTCATAATCAAGGTAAGATTTATCGCTTAGACTATCCCTGCCTGATTGGTATGGAACTCATTTGGCAAGATATTCCGGCTAAATTAGCAATCTTATCTGAAGATGCAGTCGCCAGTATCATCGCATTTTATTTTTGTAGTTATCGCCATGGGTCAGCTTGGGTGAATGAATTAGTAAAGAACTATTTAGAGGTTATTGCTAATGTGATGATAAATTTTGCCAAAGTCTATAAGAAGATAGGTTTAGCAGAGTCTCCTATTAATGGCGGTTTTTATCAATTTCTAATCAATGCACAAATTGTTCAGGCAACTGTGCCAAAATTGCTACAACTATTCCCTCTGCGATCGCATAAGGCACAGTTGGTTTATCTCAATCAATTATTGCAAAGTGCATTTAAGCAAAGGACTTCAGAATTGAAACCCGTCATTTTACATAAAATAAGTTTAAAAGGAATAGATTCCGCCCAAAAAGTCTATTGGTATGCTGCAGCAACTTTATTATTACCTACACAATATGCGACCGAGCTATTAAACTATGTGGGTAAGTCCTCGGCAAAAATCTTAACGTTAGCAAATTTTATTGAGGTGAATCTTAACGATATCTTAACATTGTATCCCTTGCCTGAAAATATTATTGCAGATTTCATTGAATTATTCACCCCACACTTGCCACAGGTTGATGTTTTCCCAGAAACTTACTTTGATATGTCATTAATCCACAGGCTGATTGAGACGCTTAGGCAAATGCCTACGGAAGAGGCGGGCACAGCATTATTGCGTTTATGTCAAGCAGAGTCGACGGAAAAAATTCACCCCTTGCTCAATCAGGTTCATGAAGCACAGCAGAAGCATCGTCAAAATAGGCCGTTAACCGTATCGGCTGTGGCGAAAATACTTAAGCAATCCATCCCTGCGAATACGCGTGATTTATGGGCATTAACCTTAGATAAATTAGACGAAACCATTAACGAGATAGAAAAAAGCAATACCAATCAGTATCAATTTTATTGGGAAAATAGAAAAACAAAACAAAGAATCCCCGCAGAGGAAGATATTTGCCGTAATCTTTTGTTAGATAAATTAAAGGCTATTTTTAAGGCCCTACCACAGATATCTTGCGAACCTGAAATGGATTATCGTCTTCACAAACGAGCAGACATAACGCTTTTATATCAACAGCATAAAATACCCATTGAGATCAAATGCGATTTCAATAAACAACTATGGATTGGACTTAAAGATCAGTTAATCAACCAATATGCCACAGCCATAGGCGTTGGTGGTTATGGCATTTATGTTGTTTTTTGGTTTGATTATGATGGCGCAAGACGAACCAAACGGCCTTATACGCCCGGCGATGGTGGCCGGAAAGTCCAAACGCCTGAGGAACTGCTGTCACGGCTTCGGCAGCGATTGACTCCAGAAGAAGAACAAAAAATAGCCGTCCGGGTGATTGATGTGCGGTGGCCTCAAAAAAACGAATAATTTTGTTTAAACAGAATCAGTGTCATGATGCAGACCACGGTGATAAACACGGGGCGTATTAACCAATGCCCCTTATGAATAACCCAGTGGGCGGCAATATAGGCGCCGGCCAGTTGTCCTATGGCCATGACTAAAAAATAGGAATAATGAATGTTTCCTGAAATGACAAACCAAAAGATGGAGGCTAGGTTGCCTATGGCATTTAAAGGTTTGGTATAAATGGTTGCTTCAACGATAGAGTAATTCAAAAAAAAGATAAAAGAAAAAGCCCAGAAAGAGCCTGTGCCTGGACCTAGAAACCCATTATAAAAGCCAATAAAGCTGCCTAAAACCAGGTAGAATGTTTTTTCAGACAAGCGGGGTGTATGCTTTTTTTTAAGCCAGCGGGGTGAAAAAATAAGGTAAAGCAGGACCGCCAGCAGTAAAAAAGGGATTGCCTTTTGCAATAATTCCGTATGCAGGTGTTGCACAAGGATGGCCCCTAAAGAGCTGCTCATAACCACGCACACAAGGCCGAAGGAAATTTTTTTAATCTGAAATTTTCGATGCCGCAAAAAACGCAATGAGGCGGTCAGCTCACCAATAACGGCTTGTAATTTATTTGTGCCAAGTGCAATGCTGGGGGGAAGCCCTGTGGTTAATAACGCAGGCAAGGTGATTAAGCCGCCGCCACCGGCTAGTGTGTCGATGATGCCCGTACTAAAACCGACGGCGCCCAAAATGAGCAATAATAACCAAGGGTGCATTTTCAGCAGTTCTCGGTAAAAAAAGAAGCCAATCTAACGCATTGAAATTCATGTAATTTTACTGGTAATGGAAAATATTTTT
>VFJV01000013.1 GCA_009885895.1 Gammaproteobacteria bacterium | reverse complement strand
TGCAGCAATTGGGCTGTCAAGCCTTCAGTAAAGCGTTAACGCGATTAAAAACCAAGAAAAGTTTATGGGAACGTCAACGCAGTTTATTTTTTGATTTTTTCATCAATAGCCTTGAAGAACTCTGGAATGCTTTGGCTTATGGGCATATGGCTTCAATATGCATTTGAGGAGCGCTCGCAAGTCGCAGCAGAAGTGGATTTACTGAGAAAAATCAAAAGAAACTATTGACCATACTCGCCAGAAATAATGGTATCGCTGAGCCTTTGGGGCGTTCATTTATACTGAAAACCAATATGCCTAAGACCACTATAGAGCAATCTCTTAAATTGCTTATTGAAAAAGACTATATTTATGCAGATAAAAATGGAAAAATCTATGTGTTAGATCCCCTCATAAAAACAGTGTTGTCTGCAGATATTTCGGAAGAAGAGCCGTATTCTACATGACTGTTGCGAGATGGGCGCAGGCAACGCCCCCTAAAAATAAAATTCGTAGAGGGTATGTCGAAAACTTTTCCGAACGGGCTGTATAAAGAACTATTTCTGTGGCGTAGTCGGCAGAGCCGCCTGATAGGCTTTTAGCATTTCCATAGGGATCGGAAAAACAATCATGGTGCTATTGGTTTGGCCTATATCCGATAAGGTTTGCAGATAACGCAATTGTATGGCTTGAGGTTGTGCGGCCAATACTTCCGCCGCTTTGGTTAATTGCGCTGAGGCTTGAAATTCACCTTCGGCATGAATAACCTTGGCGCGACGTTCGCGCTCGGCTTCGGCTTGTTTGGCAATGGCGCGGATCATGCTTTCGTCTAAATCGACGTGTTTAATTTCCACATTTGCCACCTTAATGCCCCAAGCGTTGGCTTGTCCATCCAATATTTTTTGCACATCGGCATTCAATTTTTCGCGTTCCGACAACATTTCGTCTAATTCGTGTTGCCCTAAAACGGAGCGTAAAGTAGTTTGCGCGAGTTGGCTGATGGCTTCATAATAATTTTCGACTTGAATGAGGGCTTT
>VFJV01000138.1 GCA_009885895.1 Gammaproteobacteria bacterium | reverse complement strand
TTAGGGATCGGCGGGGGAATTTTCCCCCGCCGATTTTTTTAAAAACTGTTAAGGAGATAGATATCATGTTAATACTAACGCGTTCTCTAGGTGAAACCATCGTCATAGGCGACAATATCCATATTGTGGTCACACAGATCAATGGCAACAAGGTCCGTTTGGGTATACGCGCACCTAAGGACATTTCGGTGCACCGCTTGGAAATCTACGAGCGTATTCAAAATGAAAATGAAGACGCACTGGATGTAGAGCTTGAAACGTTGGACGATAATCAGGATTACGACAAGGATTAATCCCGCCGCTCTCAAGGCTTGCCCCGGCGCCTAGCGCGACGGGGCAATCGCCCTTTGTCTCAATTTTAGGTGAATCGTGCTATAATGGGCAACATTTTGCGGTTAGTGGTTGTCAATTAATAAACGAGGTCTTAGATGAGTGAAGATGCTGCCTATAATTCTGCCAATATTAAGGTTTTAAAGGGTTTAGACGCGGTACGTAAGCGGCCGGGGATGTACATAGGCGACACAGATGATGGTACGGGTCTGCATCACTTGGTTTTTGAGGTTGTGGATAACGCCATAGACGAAGCCTTGGCCGGATATTGCACGCGTGTGGATGTCACCATTCATGCCGATAACTCAGTTACCGTGCGCGACAATGGTCGCGGCATTCCGGTGGATATGCACCCTGAAGAGGGGCGTTCAGCGGCTGAAGTCATCATGACCATATTGCATGCGGGCGGTAAATTCGACAATTCATCCTATAAAGTCTCAGGCGGTTTGCACGGCGTGGGTGTGTCTGTGGTGAATGCCCTGTCCGAAACCCTGGAATTAACGGTGCGCATGAATGGGCAGGTTTATGAACAACTGTATAAATTGGGGGAGCCCCAAGCACCTATTCAAGCAACGGGAACCAGCAGTGAGCGCGGCACGGAAATTCGGTTTAAACCCAGTCCTACCATTTTCACACAACTGGAATTTCACTACGACATTTTAGCCAAGCGTTTGCGCGAATTGTCTTTTTTAAATCAAGGCGTGCAAATTGAATTACTCGATGAACGCGATGGTAAGAAAGATTCTTTCCATTATAAAGGCGGCATTAAAGCCTTCGTGGAATATTTAAACCGCAAAAAAACAGGTATTCACCCCACGGTGTTTTATTTTTCAGAAGATGTGAAAGGCACTGTTGTGGAATTGGCGATGCAATGGAACGATTCCTATCAGGAAACCATTTTTTGCTTTACCAACAACATTCCGCAACGCGATGGCGGCACGCACTTGGCCGGCTTTCGTGGCGCGTTAACCCGTACACTCAATAATTACATAGAAAAAGAAGGCTTAGCAAAGAAATTTAAAATTGCCACCACGGGCGATGATGCGCGCGAAGGTTTAACGGCGGTGTTGTCCGTTAAAGTGCCAGATCCAAAATTTTCGTCACAAACCAAAGATAAATTGGTGTCTTCTGAAGTCAGATCCGTTGTGGAAGGCAGCGTAGCAGAACATTTTAATAATTTTTTATTGGAAAAACCGCAAGAAGCGAAGGCTATTATCACTAAAATGGTAGAGGCGGCACGCGCGCGCGAGGCTGCACGCAAAGCACGTGAAATGACGCGCCGTAAGGGCGCACTCGATGTCGCAGGTTTGCCGGGTAAATTGGCCGATTGCCAAGAACGCGATCCGGCTTTGTGTGAATTGTTCATCGTTGAAGGAGACTCTGCAGGCGGTTCCGCCAAACAAGGGCGTTCCCGTAAAACCCAGGCCATATTGCCCTTGCGCGGTAAAATTTTGAACGTAGAAAAAGCACGTTTTGATAAAATGTTGTCCTCACAAGAAGTGGGGGTGTTAATAACAGCTCTAGGCTGCGGTATAGGCGCGGAAGAATTCAATGCCGACAAATTGCGTTATCATAAAATCATCATCATGACCGATGCCGACGTTGATGGCGCGCACATACGCACCTTATTGCTTACTTTTTTCTACAGACAAATGCGCTTGCTCGTTGAACGCGGCCACATCTACATTGCTCAACCCCCATTGTATAAAATTAAACGTGGCAAACAAGAACAATACATTAAAGACGACACAGACTATACTGCGTATTTATGCCAGCAAGCGCTAGAAGGCACGTCTTTGCACGTGGAGGCAGACGCACTGCCTATCAACGGTGTGCACTTAGAAAAACTAGTGTTGCGCTATAAAACAGCGGTGGAAAAATTACAAGGCTTAAAGCGCCTATATCCCTTATCGGTGTTAATGCAATTATTGCATATGCCCCCTTTATTGGCATCGGAATTGCAGGATGAGGCTAAGGTGGTTGCTTGGTGCGCAGCGTTAACGCGCTACCTTAAAAATATGGAACACAACGGTATACAACATAGCGCGGAGTGTTCGGATCTCATTGAGGGGCAGATGTATGTGCCCATCATAAACACCCATATCCATGGACAGTTAGAGTCGGTACCTCTAAACAAAGATTTTTTTCTGCGCAGTGAATACCAAGAATGCGTCACTTTGGCAAGCGAATTGCAAGGTTTATTAACTGAGCACAGCTATTTTAGCCGCGGCGATCGTAAAAAAGCCATTGTAGATTTTGGTGAAGCCATCGATTGGCTCTTGGAAGAGGCCAAAAAAGGCCAGACCTTACAACGCTATAAAGGCTTGGGGGAAATGAACCCAGAGCAACTGTGGGATACGACGATGGATCCAGAGCATAGGCGTTTATTGCAAGTTAGAATTGAAGATGCAGTTGCCGCCGATGAAATGTTTACGGTGTTAATGGGCGATGAAGTGGAGCCTAGGCGTGAATTTATAGAAGAAAACGCTTTGTTAGCAGGAAATATCGATATATAGGGAAGATAAAAGAAATGGCTATTCGAGTATTGGTAAATGGTGCTCTAGGACGCATGGGGCAAGAGGCTGTGACCGTATTGCAGTCAGAGGCTAAATTTGAGTTAGTAGGCACTTGTGGTCGCGGCGATGATTTATCTGCCGCTATTGAACACAGTCGCGCCGAGGTGGTGGTTGATTTTACCAACGCCATCGCGGTGTTTGAAAATAGCGAAAAAATATTGGCGGCAGGGGCCAGACCCGTAATCGGCACATCCGGATTAATGCCATCGCAAATCGAGCACTTAAAAAACAGGGCGAAAGCACTACAGCTAGGCGGCATTATTGCACCTAATTTTTCCTTGGGCGCTATGTTAATGATGAAATATGCCACACAGTGGATAAAATATTTTCCAGAAGCCGAAATTATTGAACTGCATCACGACGGGAAATTAGATGCCCCTTCGGGCACGGCTTTGCGTACAGCACAAACCATGTCCGCTTTACGCCATAAACAACCCGAAGCTCGCCTTGAAAAAGTGTTGGTTGCAGGAGCAAGAGGTGCCGATGTAGAGGGTATACACGTGCATTCTATACGATTACCCGGATTGGTTGCGCATCAAGAAATTATTTTTGGGGGCGTGGATGAAACGTTGACGGTTCGTCACGATTCACTGCATAGACGTTGTTTTATGCCCGGCGTGTTATTGGCCTGCGAAAAAGTAATGGGGCTAACCGAATTGGTGTATGGTTTGGAAAATATTATAGATTAGGTCGATATGGATAAAAAAACATTCGCAGCACTGTGTATCACTGTTTTTGTGTGGGGTTCCGCTTTCGTGGCTATTCGTATGGCCGCAGGACATTATTCTGCGGGTGGTTTGGCCTTATTGCGAGTACTCATAGGGGCGGTGCTGTTGTTCCCGATTACGGCGCGTTATGTCTTTAAGAAAGTCGATTTTCGCTGGATGGATATTCCACTCATTATCCTTTTAGCCACCATTGGTCTTAGCTTATACCATTTATTTCTAAATTATGGCGAGCGCAGCATATCGGCAGGGGTGGCCAGTTTTCTAGTTGGGCAAGCGCCTATTATTTCTGCGGTGTTGGCTGCCTATTTTTACAAAGAGCGGGTGCCGTTTTGGGGTTGTGTGGGTTTAGGGATCAGCGTTCTTGGAGTTTCATTGATAGCCTTAGCCGGCGATGGCGGAGTATCCTTTACCATAGCCTTATTTGCCGTTATTGCCTGCGCATTTTGCTCTGGTATTTATAGTGTATTTATTAAACCCTTGCTGCTACGTTACCATCCTATGGCCTTAACCACGTATTTAATGTGGGCTGCTATCTTGTGCTTATTACCCTTTAGTGCTAATTTAGTGCACGATTTGCACACTGCACCGGCACTAGATACGTGGGCTGTGATTTATTTGGGTGTGTTCCCTACGGCCATTGGTTACCTGACCTGGAGTTATGCGCTAACGCGCTTGCCTACTTTTCGTGCAACCTGCTGGATGTTCATGTTACCTTTAGTGTCTTGTTTACTGGGTTGGTTGGTGTTGGGGGAAGCGCCCGATCTACCGACTTTCCTTGGCGGTACCATTGCCATGGGAGGCGCTATTCTGGTGACTTTAAGTAGGCACAAAGCCAAAGTGATGCAAGAAAAAGAAGGCGTGCCGGCGGAATGTTCTCAGGCGAGTTAAATTGCGCAAAAATTAATCAGTTTAACGGCGACTATTTACTTCAGCCGATCCCCTCATTGTGAGTGCTCTAATCATCGGTGATGATAAACAGTAGGAAAGAAATAACGGCAGGATCTGTCGTAGGGTCAACCCCCTGTGGTTGCCCTCCTGGTTGGGCAGGCACGGGGGCCTGCCCCTACGAAAGGATTCCATTACTTCTTTAAGAGCAAGCGAAGCAATCCAGGGGTAAAATCACTGTTTTATAAGGTGTTAGGTTGTTTATTAGCCCTGCTGTAAGTGATATGTTGTTTCATTACCCAATATTTTCCTGGATTGCGTCGCTTGCGAAGCAATGACGGGATCCTCTCTTGCTTTTGTCTTAGAACTTTGCTACCCTTGCCGCCAATTGGTTATTGTACAAAGAGGAATTATCATGAAAGCAGAAATACATCCTAACTATAAAGAAGTTGAAGTAAAGTGCAGTTGCGGAAATGTAACGCAAATTCGTTCAACGATGGCTAACGATACTCTGGCTATAGACGTATGCTCTCAATGCCATCCGTTTTACACCGGTAAGCAAAAAGTAGTGGACACGGCAGGTGGTCGTGTTGATAAATTTAAACGTCGTTTTAGAAAAGACGCGGTCGACGGTAAAGAAGCCGTCTAGATTTTGCTATTGTACAGGGGTTAATTAACCCCTGGATGCCTTGTTTTGCCTTTATAGGGGGGTGACCAATTTATGGAAAAAGCACAAGTCAGCATAGCAACTCAGTCGGGCAAAAAAAATAACCCCTGGGTATGGACCTTTCCTATCCTGGTGTGTTGTTTAGGCGCTGCTTTTTATGCCTATGAATATCTATTGCGCATTATCCCCAACGTTATCTATGCCGATTTATTCCGCTATTTTGGCATTTCAGCCACGGGTTATGGCTTCATCAATGCCTTCTATTACTACGCTTATACGCCGATGCAATTGCCCGTAGGAATGCTCATGGACCGTTATGGCCCACGGCGACTATTAAGCATAGCCTGTTTAATCTGCGCCGCAGGAACCTATCTTTTTGCCAGCACGAATCAATGGGGCGTCGCCTTATTTGCGCGCTTTTTAGTTGGGTTTGGCTCTGCTTTTGCTTTTGTAGGCGTTCTAAAATTAGCCACAATCTGGCTGCCATCGAATCGATTTGGCTTTGTTGCCGGCATGGCCTCTTCTTTTGGTACCCTAGTCGGTGCATTTTTGGGTGAACTCGTGTTAGAGCACTTGGTCAATGTGCTGCATTGGAGGCCAACGCTATTCGTTTCTGCCATAGCGGGTGTCATTTTAGCCATTATTATGGCGGTGGTCATACGCGATAAGCCTAGAGACAACGGGCGCAATTACAGCACGCAATCCTCGGAACAACAGCCTCAAACGATGCTTGAAGTGATCAAACAGTGCGGGTTGCTGTTAAAAAATAAATTTATTTGGTTAAATGGCTTCATTGGCTGTTTATTATACTTGCCATCTTCTGGTTTTGCTGAGAATTGGGAAAAGCCCTATTTAATTGCGGCACACGGATTTTCGAGTCAGCAAGCGGCGAATGCAGTGTCGGCGGTATTTTTAGGTTTCACCTTGGGCGGGGTTCTTTTTGGCTATGTGTCCGATAAAATCGCTAGACGTAAATTACCCATGGTGTTTGGTGGTATTGTTGCGGCTATTTTAATTTCTATTATTCTGTACGTGCCGGCTTTACCTACTACCCTTATTTTCATTTTGTTATTTTTATTCGGTGTATCTTATGGCGCAGAAGTGTTGGTGTTTCCTGTAGGTCGCGAATTAAGTTCGAAGAAAGTTTCTGCAACCGCGGTGGCGGTAACGAATATGTTGGTGATGGTGAGTGGCTCCTTACTCGCACCGCTAGTGGGGATTATTCTTGATTACTTATGGAACGGGATTATTATTAATAATGAACATGTTTACACGGCGGCTAACTTTACAGCCGCATTAACCATGTTGCCTATAGCCTGTATTTTCGCCGCATTATTGGCCTCGCTTTCGCGTGAAACCTACGGCAAACCTTTAGACGAGTAGAGTATATACTCTACGCATTTGATTTTTAGGGGGGAGGTGCCTTGCCGGCTCCTCCTAAGCCCCTCACCTGATATTTTCTCAATGCAGGGCAATAAGCGCAGTTTCTAAAGTATTTTACTGCGATCAACCCACAATGAGAACGAAGGCCAGATTAGAGCTTCCCACCCACACCTTTGAACTTTTCAACAAAAGCCGCGATTTTTTGAAACACGCTTTGCTTTTTGCTCAGATATTGCGGATTAAGCGGGCTCATCTTGGGCAGAACGGCATTGAGCTCAGTGCCATTGTCACTGGCGAATTCCCGGTTAAGAGAGATGCTGATATAGCGCCTGGCCGCCTCTGCATTGAGGTTCTCGGTGCTAATGAGTTCTTCTGCCTCGCGCTGTTGTTCGACTTGTGCAAAGCTAAAGAAGGCATCAATCACAGTGGCTTTATCGCCAATCTGATCCAGGTCGGTTTGATTCATAAAATCAAGCACCAAACCTTCTTTGGCTCGATTGCCCAGGCTGGAACGAATCATCCGGCGTACGTCTTCAAGCAGTGTGGCCTTGTCCTTAAATTTTTTATTGTTCTCAAAAATCAATTCTAGAATATAGTCCAGATTGATCTCTTGTGATTTTAAGAGCTCGGTCTCAAAGACCACGTCATTCCAATCGAGGGTGGATTTTTCTTTTTCAGTAGACGTTTTTTCCCGGCGCAGCCAATCACGAATATCGTTGTAGCTTGAACGATAATCTTGAGTTTTACGCTCAGTCGGTATTTTAAATCTTTGCAGCTCGGCCAAATCCTCATCGCTTAAATAATGTTTGGCCTTAAATGCCTCCACGGCCCCTGGATCGTTCATGTCGACATTTTGCAATGCCTTTAGGCTAGTAAATTCATCGTAATTTTGAAGCAAATTTTCAACGCGCAAGTATTCGCCAAACAGTTTTGCGAAAGCCTTTTTGTCGGATTCTTTTTCAAGGACAGAAGGATCGGGAAAGCGCTGTTCCAACTCTCTTACTATTTCTATAAAGCCACGTCGTGTCTCACCGCTCAGCAAATCGGTGAAGCCTTCCATGTATTCTTGGTAGCTCTTTTCCAGCACCACGTTTTTGGTATTTTTATCGCCAAACAAGGTAATAGCATCGATGGTTGCTTGCTCCAAATCGCGGAAAGTAACGATATTGCCGAAGGTTTTGCTGGTATCATAAATGCGGTTGGTGCGCGAATAGGCCTGGATCAATCCGTGATAACGCAGGTTTTTATCCACAAACAAGGTGTTCAGCATGGGGGCATCAAACCCCGTCAGAAACATGCCGACTACGATCAGTAAATCAATTTCCTTGGTTTTGACCTGTTTGGCCAGATCGCGATAATAGTTCTCAAAACCATTGCTATCCACGCTGAAATTAGTTTTAAACAGCGCGTTGTAGTCCGCGATGGCTGCGCTCAAAAACTCTTTGGCCGTGCTATTCATGGCCGAAACATCAAAGCTTTCATCTACAATATCGCCTATGGCGGTTTGCTCTTCATTGGCCTCAAAGGAGAAGATGGTGCCGACTTTCAGGGGTTGATCACTGTCTTTTTGCAACTGTTTAAACGACTCGTAATACAGCTTGGCAGCCTCCACGCTGCTCACGCCAAACAAAGCGTTAAAGCCTTTAGAACCTGGATGCAGGCGATGGGTTTTTTGCCGAAAATTATTCAAGATGTACTGTGAAATTTCTTGAATACGCTGAGGATGCAAGAGGGCTTGCTTGTTTTCTGCCGCACTGAGCTTTTTCTCATTTTGCTCACTTTCAAGGGCTTTAAATTCTGGGCGTACATCAATGTAATCCACTTTAAATTTCAAAACTTTTTCATCGCGAATGGCATCGGTGATCACATAGGAGTGTAACTCAGGGCCAAACACGCTGGCAGTGGTCTCGGCTCCCAGGGCGTTCTGTGGGAAGATCGGCGTGCCGGTAAAACCAAACTGATAAAAAGTTTTAAATTTCTTTTTTAAGTTTTTCTGTGCCTTGCCAAATTGGCTGCGATGACACTCATCAAAAATGAATACCACCTGCTTGTTATAAATAGGCAACTTGCTTTCACTTTTCATCAAGTGGTTGAGCTTCTGTATGGTGGTGACGATGATTTTATTATCCACTTTATTTAGATTAGCCTTCAGGCCGGAGGTCGAGTCCGAGCCATTCACGCTATTCGGCGAAAAGCGTTGATATTCCTTCATGGTCTGGTAATCCAGATCTTTACGATCCACCACGAAGAACACCTTGTCGATAAAATCCAATTTGCTGGCCAAACGCGCCGCTTTAAAACTGGTCAAGGTCTTTCCGGAGCCCGTGGTGTGCCAGATGAAACCACCGCCCTCAGGTTTACTCCAGCTCTTGGCTTGGTACGCACTGTTGATTCTCCACAAAATGCGCTCCGTAGCGGCAATTTGGTAAGGGCGCATCACCAGGAGGGTATTGCTGACATCAAACACCGAATACTCCAAGAGCACATTGAGTAAAGTATTCTTCTGGAAAAAAGTGGCGCTAAAGTCTTTCAGATCTTTGATCAAACTGTTGTCTGCCTTCGCCCAGTGGATGCTAAAATCGAAGCTGTTCTTGTTGCGCTGAGTCGTGTTGGCAAAATAACGGCTGTCGCTGCCATTGGAAATCACAAACAACTGCAAATACTTAAACAAAGATCGCTCGCTGTTAAAGCTCTCTTTGCTATAACGGTGCAGCTGATTAAAGGCTTCACGAATGGCTACACCGCGCTTCTTCAGCTCTACCTGCACCAAAGGCAAGCCATTGACCAAAATGGTCACATCGTAACGATTGGCGTACAAGCCCGTTTGTTCAAACTGTTTAATCACCTGCATTTTGTTGCGGGCAAGGTGCTTTTTATCCAACAAGTAAATATTTTGAACGTGTCCATCGTCAAATACAAAATCATAAATATAATCATCATGAATTTTTCGAGTTTTATCGATAATGTTATCGTTGGGTTTATCCAAATAATTGTCCACAAACCGCTGCCATTCAGCCTCTGAAAAGTGCATGTCATTCAACACTTGCAATTGTTCGCGTACATTGGCCAAGAGGGCTGTGGGATTGTTCAAGCAAGGCAAGTACTCATAGCCTTGCTCTTGTAAATCTTGGATCAGCTCACGCTCTAAGGCCTCTTCGCTTTGGTGGCTTTGGCTTAATTCTCCTTCTTTTTGGTATTGTTCCAAAACGATAAAGTGATTAGATTGGGCAATGGTTTTGTAATCTTTCATTGGTTTTCTTCCAAATATCCTTTTTCAGATAATTCCTGCAATTTCGCCTGAATCAGTTTTTTATCAGGTAACTGTAACTCATATTGAGCCACCATGGTGGGCGATAAATTACGCGATAGAGCATATTCCACCACTTCTTCATCTTTATCTTGGCATAGTAAAACACCAATACTTGGATTTTCATGCGGTTTTTTCACATCGCGATCCAGCGCTTCAAGATAAAAATCCAGTTGCCCCAAATGCTCTGGGCTAAATTTTCCAATTTTTAACTCAAATGCTAGCAGTGCTGCCAAACCACGATGAAAAAACAGCAGATCTATAAAAAAATCCTGATTGCCTACTTGCAAACGATATTCTTCAGCAACAAAAATAAAATCTTTGCCCAATTCAAGAATAAATTGCTTCATATTGTGAATTAAGGCCTTTTGCAAATGACTCTCATTGTGTTGCAAAGGCAAACCCAAAAACTCCAGTACATAGTTATCTTTCAAGGTATTGCTAATGCTTGGATGTAATTCTCTCAGCACTGCTGAGAGTTTTTGATTCCCCAACATGACACGCTCAAAATGTGATGCATTAATCTGGCGATCCAGCTCCCTTGTCGAATAACGCTCTTTGATACAGAGCTTTAAATAATATTCACGCTCCTCGGCAGTTTTGCAACGTGAAAAAATTAGGGTATTGTGTGTCCAGGGTAATTCTCTCAGCAGCGCTGAGAGTTTTGTATCAGCTTGATAGATTTCAAAAAACTGCTTCATGCGCCACAGGTTTTTATCACTAAATCCTTTAAGTTCAGGGTCATGCTGCGCGATGAATGCTGCCAGTTCAGTCACAACACCTTTGCCCCAGGCCTCTGTACGGACTTTATGACTGATAATTTGGCCTATTTGCCAATACAAATCGATTAGCGCTGTATTGGCCTGCGCAAAAATCTTTTGGCGCGATTGTTGAATATGTCGCAGTACTTCAACAAAGTCTGGCTGACTCTGCAAATCTCTGTGTTTTTTATTCATAAGCACTTCCTCTCATGGTGGGTTTCAGGGTGATACGGGGACAATTTGCGCTTATCTGCTTGCTGGTTTGGATTTTACCCTCAATCGCAGCATGGGGCGCGGTGTAGAGTAGGAATTCCATACTTTGGTCTTGCGGGGTTAGCTTAGACATAAGAGCCATCCTTCGGGAAGCTCAACAGTAAATCGCGATAATAGTTGTATTTTTTTTTGCGGGCGCTCAGTTCGGCGCTCAGTTCGGCGCTCAGCTCGGCGCTCAGCTCGGTAAAGGCGTCCAGAATGCGCACGATTTCGGTTTGGATCTTAAGTGATTTTTTGGGATCCTCTGGGCAGGGAATGGGGATTAAAATCTTCGCCATATCACTGGCGGAGACATCAATTACTTTTGTCCCTTTTGAATATTTTCGCTTTTGTTCTGAAAATGTAACTGCTTGAGTGAGGTAAGCAAAATATTTACCCAGAATAATTTCGCTTGGTTTGAATATAGTTGCATGACCACCTGTCACGGCTTGGCGTTCACCTAAGTAAACTACTGCTTTCCCAACATCTTCTAGGTTTTCACTTGTATTTGTAATGGCAACATCACCCTTGTTGATTTTTTTTAATTTCTCAGCAGTCTCAGGAGAAACAAAAGATTTTGTCGATGTAGTTGATAATCCGTAATAAGTATAAATTTGCCCATAGTGAATAACGGGAATGCCAGATTCTGTAAAGTCGGCTTTCGGCAGGCCATTTCCACGAACTAATTCACCCACCTCCCCCAGCGCCTTCCACTCCACAGCCGCGCCATCCAAGAGCTTTTTTATAAAATCCATGCCGCTCATAGCTTATCTCCTAGTTTTGCGCTGGGCTCTTCATGTTCTGCCAACTCACGTTCAATATCTTCAATGCTGGGTAGTTGGCTCTGTAGGGATATTGGCAAGGATTCCAGCAACTTAAATTCAGCAATGCCCATCGGCTGGCTTTTATCGCTTAGAGCGTATTCAGCCACGATTTTATTTTTAGTTTTGCACAATAATAGCCCGATACTGCTATTGTCCTGATCGCTTTTTATCTGTTTATCCACCACTGTGAGATAAAAACTGAGTTGTCCTAAATGTTCGGGCTTAAAGTCACCTGTTTTGAGTTCAATTACCACATAACAGCGCAGCTTGAGATGGTAAAAAAGCAAATCGATATAAAAGTCATCACCCCCGACTTCCAGGTGCACTTGCTGTCCGACAAAGGCAAAGCCGGCCCCCAGCTCTAGTAAAAATGCGCTCACATGCTTCACCAAGGCGTTTTCAATGTCCCGTTCTTGGGCCTCATGACTCAAGCCCAAAAAATCAAAAAGGTAAGGGTCTTTGAGCGATTCACGAGCAAGGTCGGATTGAACTTGAGGCAAATTCTGTTCAAAGTTAGTTTGTGCATGTCCTTCACGCTCCAGGAGGCGCGTTTCAATTTGCATGGCCAGCACACTGCGCGACCAACCATGGTTGAGTATTTTTTGGGCATAAGCCAAGCGCTCTTTATTGTTGTTCAGTTTGCTCAACAACAATAAATTATGTCCCCAGGGCAATTGTCCAACAGCCTGTTGGACAATTGCTTCATCTGGCCAGGCTTCGGCAAAGGCGCGCATATAGAGCAAGTTGCTACGAGAAAAGCCCTTCATCCCGGGGAAGGCAATGCGTAGGTCTTGTGCTAGCCGCTCGATGACCTTCGCGCCCCAACCTTGCTTGGCTTGCCGAGCCAAAATGTCGCGGCCTATTTGCCAGTAGAGCAATACCAATTCGCGGTTTACGGACAGAATCGCTCGCTGCTGAATGCTGTGAATTTTTGTTTTTAGCTCGGCCAGCCAATCCGCATAACCTTGAGGAAGCTGGATTAGAGAAATGGCAGGATCCCTCATGCTTGCCCCCCTTCAATCTCCGCCACAATCGCATCTATATCCGCACGAAGTTTGTCGATTTTCCCGACGCTGATTTTAAGCTCGGCATTGATCTTGGCAATATCCAGCACTTCGCGCTTATCTTTGCCTTCAACATAAGTGCTCACCGATAGATTATAATCATTGGCCTTAATGGCTTCAAAAGTGAGAGATTTGGCAAAATATTCCTGATCCGCTTTGCTATCGAACACTTGCATGATCTGCTCGATGTGCGTATCCAAGAGCACATTGTTATTGGTTTCTTTTTTAAATAGCGCGCTGGCATCGATAAATTGCGTTTTTGTATCTGTTTTGTGTTTGGAGAGCACTAGAATATTCACCGCAATGGTGGTGCCGTAAAAAAGATTGGGAGCGAGCGAAATCACCGTTTCCACATAGTTGTTATCCACCAAATATTGGCGGATTTTAGCTTCAGCCCCGCCTCGGTAAAAAATCCCCGGGAAGCAAACAATCGCCGCGCGGCCTTTGCTGGACAGATAACTTAAAGCGTGCAGTACAAAAGCAAAATCAGCTTTGGATTTGGGGGCTAATACGCCAGCTGGTGCAAAGCGATCGTCGTTAATGAGCGTGGGATCGTCTGAACCTATCCATTTCACCGAATAAGGTGGATTGGAAACAATCGCATCGAAAGGTTTATCCTTGCTAAAATGTGGGTTAATCAGGGTATTGCCCAACTGCATATTGAATTTATCATAGTTGATATTGTGCAAAAACATGTTCATCCGTGCCAAGTTGTAGGTGGTGTGATTAAGCTCCTGCCCAAAAAAACCGCCTTCAATGATGTGGGCATCAAAATGCTTTTTAGCTTGCAGCAGCAAAGATCCGGAGCCACAGGCCGGATCGTAAATCTTGTTAACCCTGCTTTGCTTGTGCATGGCCAGTTGGGCAATCAGCTTGGAGACATGCTGCGGGGTGAAAAATTCCCCACCGGATTTGCCTGCATTGGCAGCATAGTTGGAGATTAAAAACTCGTAGGCATCGCCGAATAGGTCGATGTGGCTGCCTGCAAAATCGCCAAATTCCAAGCCAGAAACACCTTTAAGCACAGCTGCCAGACGGGTGTTTTTCTCAAGAACCGTGTTACCAAGGCGGTTGCTGGTGGTGTCAAAATCAGCAAACAAGCCTGTGATGTCCGGCTCCGAAGGATAGCCGTTGGCAGAATTTTCAATGGCGGCAAAGATTTCGGCCAGATCGGTGTTTAGGTTTGCGTTGGTATTGGCGCTGGCTACGACCCTCGCGAACAACTGGCTGGGGTAGATAAAATAGCCCTTGGTTTTAATGGCATCGTCTTTAATCTCTGGGCTGATCCGCTTATTAGAGAGTTCTGCATAGTTGATGCTGCTATCATCGGCCTCAATATAGCGAGCAAAGTTCTCACTGATAAAGCGATAGAACAAAGTGCCCAAGACATATTGCTTGAAATCCCAGCCGTCAACGGCACCTCGGACATCGTTGGCGATTTGCCAGATCTGGCGTTGCAGTGCGGCGCGTTGCTGGGTGCTGCTCATGATTTTCTTCCTGTTTCCATTCCTAGGGTGTTATTTTTTTTCGCTATCTGGCAACAGTCTCCTAGAGCACTACACTCCTGTCGCTCGAGGACTCCGTAGCAACCCTAAAAATCAAGCCCATTGGCTGCTTACAATAACATAATTTCTAAAAAACCTCAATTTTCAGAGTCTTCTCCAAGATGAAATGAGCATCGAAGGCACCACCGATGAGTCACTACCGCACCCTGTAAAAATCAAATATGTAGAGTATATTTCGCTTTTTCCTCAGCCGAAAATTTCTGCAACAATGCTGCAAGCGCTGTTCCATCGGGCAAAATTAATTGTGGGGCTATTTCGTATAAAGGAATTAGCACAAATAACCGCTCCTTTAAGCCTGGATGCGGTAAAGTATAATCGTCTTCTTTGCATTGAATGTCATTATAAAGCAATACATCAATATCAATGCAACGCGGTCCCCAGGGTTGAATTCTAATGCGGCCTTGTTTTTTTTCTAGCGTCAAACAAAAAGACAATAATTCACGTGCAGTATACTCGGTATTGATATGCATCGCGGCATTGATATAATCATCCTGCGGTGGGCCCATGGCGGGCGTTTGGTAAAGACCCGAGACAGCGTGCACGCTGATGTGCGGATCTTCTTTTAAGGCGGCAATTGCAGCTAAGATTTGCTGCTTTGGGTGGTTTAAATTACTACCCAAGGCCAAAAAAGCAGTGCTCATAGCGCTGTTTACCCTTGAGCGGGGGCTTTTTTTGCCGGTTTTTTCTTTAAGGGACGACGTCGTTTTTTATGTTGAGTCGGTTTTGGCAGTGCCGCAATCAAACTTTCGCGCGTTGTGTCATCGGCTTCCTGCCATTGCGTCCACCAGTCTGCGATGGGTTCTAATGAACTGTCTACTTCAGCGCGTAAACATAAAAAATCATAGGCTGCGCGAAAGCGGGGGTGTTCCGCTAGAGTATAGATATGTTGCTGGGGTCTGCCTTTGAGTTGAAACTGTACTACCCAAATATCCATTACGGTTTGTGTGATGGCTTGTGTAAAAGCCAAATGTTGTTTTGCCTGTCTTAGTATTTTGCCAGCGGCGTGCTCTAGTTTAGTGAGAGTGCTATGGTTGCCTATATTTGAGCCACTATTATCGGCTTCTTCCAATGCGTTTTTTAAAGGGTACCATAAGAAAATAGAGACTAAAAAAGCAGGGTTTAGAGGCTTGTTTTGTGCGACACGTGCGTCGGTATTTTGCAATGCGAGCAATATAAATTTATCTGTGTCTAGATGCAAAGTGGGGTGGCTCAGGGCTTTTTCGGTGAGCGGGTACAAATGTTGCAACACATTATAATGGCGCAAAGCGGCAAAGGTAGCCACCGCATTACCACTATTGAATAATTTATGGGATTCATCTAATAAACGCGCGGGCGCAATATCGGCTAGCAGCATGTGTGTTTTAGGAATTGCTTTGGCCGTTTTTTCTTCTAAGGGCATGCCTAGTTTTGCAGTGAAACGGATAGCGCGTAAAATGCGTACGGGATCTTCGCGGTAACGCGTTTCAGGATGGCCAATGACGCGGATGATGCCGCGCTCTAGATCTCTTAATCCATTCGTATGATCGATAATGGTGTTGTTTTTTGCATCGTAATACAGCGCATTCAGGGTAAAGTCGCGGCGCCAAACATCGTCTTTTAAGGTGCCATAAACATTGTCTCTTTTTAGCATGCCGTTAAGGGCTTTGGCTTGCTTATCGCCTTTTTCCCCTTGCTTACGGAAAGTGGCTACTTCAATAATATCGTGCCTAAAATAAATGTGTGCCAGGCGAAATCTTTTGCCTATTAGCCTACAGTTGCGAAATAAGCGGTATATTTCTTCTGGTTTGGCGTTTGTGGCGACATCAAAATCTTTGGGTTCTAAGCCTAAGAGTAAATCGCGCACGCTCCCGCCGACCAAATAAACTTCAAAGTGCGCATTGCTGAGTGTGTCAAGCACCCCTAAACAATTGTGGCTGATGAGTGATCGGGAAATGTTGTGCTGGGATGCCGTGATAACGGTAGGCTTGGCATTAGACGTCACGGAGGAAGAAAATATTTTTTTAATAAAAGAAAGCATAAAATTATTATCCAATTAATGTGCGTGTGGCGTATTGTGTTATTATTTTCATCAAATATTGACTGTAAAATGACGCATATAGCCCTGAGTTGAGCTGATCCTAACAGTTTTAGCCTAAGGATGGTAGTGGCATAATAATTTGCACTTAGGCCTAAGTCTGCTACTATACTCATAGCAGTTGATTTTTAGGGTAGGCACCGAGTCCTCGAGCTCCAGGAGTGTAGTAATCTACATGACTGGGGCGAGATGGGCGAAGGCAACAACCCCTAACTACAACTGCTATGAGGATATATGGGAACTAGAACACAGTATTAGAGGTGTCCGATATGAAGGTTCGCATAAGCGATATAGCCCAAATTTTATTGGCACATGCTGCCAAGAGCGCGTTTTATTTGGATCCCACGAGCGGCGAGTTGCTAGAAAAAAGTGCCGTCCCTAGTGAAAAGGGGCATGCTTATACCCTTTTACCGATGCTTGCTGAAATACAAAATATCACAATTTGTTGGGAATATACTGAAGAAATTGAAGAGCCAGAAATACGCCATGAACTACAATCCATCTTAAGACGCGATGAACAGGCCTATGAGCTTCCTGAATTTATCGAAGTCTTGCACTATCATGGGTTAGAAGAAGAATGGGAGACGTATAAAGAAGCGCATTTACAGGATATCTTAGCCGATTGGTGTGCGCATAATCGTATAGACTATACCGATTAGATTGTATTTTTCGGCGCAATTTGTTAGCCTAAGGCACTATAAACGGCCAAACCTTAATGCTGGGGAAATCATCTTGTCAAAGAATAAAGCGACGTATCGTTGCCAAAGTTGTGGCGCAGAATTTCACCAATGGGCCGGACAATGTGTAGATTGCGGCGCGTGGAATAGCATTGTTGAAGAGATAGCCAAAGCAACCGCGCGTGGTGCAAGTCAATACGCGGGTCAAAATAGCGCTGTGGTATTGTTAAAAGATATAGCCTTAGAGGCTATAGAGCGTTTATCTTTAGACCAAGGCGAGTTAGACAGAGTCTTAGGCGGTGGTTTGGTGCCAGGTTCGGTCGTGTTAATTGGCGGCGATCCGGGCATCGGTAAATCGACCCTATTATTGCAAGCCATGGCTATGTTGCCACCCAGTGATGCGCCTTTGTATGTTACGGGTGAAGAATCCTTGCAACAAGTTACCTTACGTGCCCGCCGCTTAGAGTTACAATTGGATCACTTAAGGCTATTAGCACATACCCATGTGGAAACGATATTGCAAATTGCCGCGATCGATAAACCTAAAGTGATGGTTATCGATTCCATACAAACCATGTATACCGATACCTTGCAATCGGCTGCGGGTGGTGTGGGACAAGTGCGCGAAAGTGCGGCGCAATTGGTGCGTTTTGCTAAAGAAAGCGGTACGTCTTTGTTTCTAGCAGGTCATGTGACTAAAGAAGGTGCTTTGGCAGGGCCCCGTGTTTTAGAGCATATGGTGGATACGGTGTTGTATTTTGAAAATGAACACGACAGTCGTTATCGTATGATTCGCGCCAGCAAAAACCGTTTTGGTACGGTCAATGAATTGGGTCTTTTTGCGATGACCGAAAAAGGATTGCGCGGCGTGCATAATCCTTCGGCATTATTTTTATCGGGCTTTAGAGCCGATGTGCCAGGTAGTGTGGTGATGGCCACCTGGGAAGGTACCCGGCCTATGCTGGTGGAAGTGCAGGCCCTAGTGGACGATAGCCCCTTGGCTAATCCTAGGCGTGTTACTTTAGGCTTAGATGGCAACCGCTTAAATATGTTATTAGCCGTATTGCATAAACAAGGCGGGGTAGCTTGTTACAATCAAGATGTGTTTGTTAACTTGGTAGGCGGCATAAAAATTACGGAAACAGCTGCCGACATCGCTATTTTGTTGGCGGTCATGTCCAGTTTAAAAGAAAAACCTTTGCCGCACGATTTGATCGTTTTTGGTGAAGTGGGATTGTCCGGTGAAATTCGCCCGGTGCAATATGGCCAAGAACGTTTAAAAGAAGCCGCTAAACTTGGCTTTAAACGCGCTATTGTGCCTAAGGCGAATCAATCTAAGCAAGTATTGGATATAGAAGTGCTGGCAGTATCGCATTTGAAAGAAGTGTTGGAATATGTCTGAGTTTGGTCGCGGCTTTAGCGCAACATCACATACACCGCCCCTTGACCACCATCCTCGCTGCGCGCGGAGCAAAATGCCAATACGGCGTCTAAGTGGCGCAAGTGTTCATTTACTGCATTTTTGAGTATGGGCGCATGGGGGCTATTGCGGCTACCTTTACCATGTATTACCAACACGACGCTGGTTTTTGCTTTGTGCGATTGGTAAATGAAATCATTAAGACGTGCTAACGCGTCGCTTTCAGTTAATCCGTGTAAATCCAATACCGATGGTTTAGGAAACAGGCCCTGTTGTAACTGTTCTAATTTTTTTTTACTTACGTGGGCTTTGCAAAATAATAAAGCGCTTTCGGCTTTGGCCAGCGGTGCTGTGTCTGCATAAGGCATAATGCGGCTGGCTTGATAACGTCTATACGCTAGGCTTTGTGGGTCTAGTGTTTTTTTTGTTTCTTTGATTTTCTTTTTTTCAGGCAAAGCTTTGCTTGCTGCTGTAGCCTCGGCGAATAAGCGTTTATCTTCATCGGATAGGGTAAATTTTTTTGTCATGCGAAATAGTCCGTGGTAATATTAAGGATATTATCGTTATTGGGGGATATCATGCAAATTAAAGGAACTATTGCTGTTGTTACGGGAGGGGCCTCGGGTATGGGCGCTGCCACGGCGCGGTTTTTGGCAGAAAAGGGTGCTAAAGTAGCCCTATTGGATGTGAACGAAAGCCAATTAAGGGCCTTTTCCAAAGAAATCGATGCTTTACCCCTCCTTTGTGATGTGACGCGCGCCGATAGCGCAGAAGCGGCTTTTGAGCAAATAGCCGCTAAATTAGGTTGCCCTGGCATTTTAGTCAATTGCGCGGGCATTTGTCCTGCGCAACGTGTGGTGGGTAAGGAAGGCGCTATGCCTCTAGCTGCTTTTAGCCGCGTGATTGAGGTCAATCTTATAGGCAGCTTTAATACGGTGCGTTTAGCCGCTGCCAGCATGAGTTTACGTGAACCGGCTTTTAACGAGGATGGTGAACGTGGTGTCATCATCAATACAGCCTCTGTAGCGGCCTATGAAGGGCAAATTGGTCAAGCAGCCTATAGCGCATCTAAAGGGGGCATAGTGGCCATGACCTTGCCTTTGGCACGTGAGTTGGCGCGTTCTGGAATACGCGTGATGACCATCGCTCCAGGGATTGTGCATACCCCGATGATAGCGGCTATGCCGCAAGAAGTGCAGGACAGTTTGGCCGCACAAGTGCCTTTTCCTAAACGGTTGGCGCGAACGGACGAATTTTCTCAATTAGTAGGCCATATTATAAACAATGCAATGTTGAATGGTGAGGTGATACGCCTGGATGGTGCCATTCGGATGCAGCCTAAATAAAGCACATAGGCGCCAATCAATATTTTAAAGGCTCTTTTTTTTCAAGGAATAGGTTCAAAATAGGTTCTTTTCTTATAAAAGAGTGGAATGCGGATACAAATTGCCCTAAACGTCTTGACATCTATTTTCAGTAGGTTAAAATACGCAACACGCAAAGCGGGAATAGCTCAGCTGGTAGAGCACAACCTTGCCAAGGTTGGGGTCGCGAGTTCGAATCTCGTTTCCCGCTCCAAGATTTCTATGGGTCGCTTAGATTAAGACCCCCATTAGGCTGGGTGGCAGAGTGGTTATGCGGCGGCCTGCAAAGCCGTTTACGTCGGTTCGATTCCGGCCCTAGCCTCCAATTTTTTTAGCCCGGGTGGCGAAATAGGTAGACGCAAGGGACTTAAAATCCCTCGGGATCACTCCCATGCCGGTTCGACTCCGGCCCCGGGCACCA
>VFJV01000025.1 GCA_009885895.1 Gammaproteobacteria bacterium | reverse complement strand
CAAAGTAAATTCAAATGGATCCGTTGAAAATCAATGAATTTCTGCGGTTACTTTGCATAATAGCTTTCTTTGCATAAGGCGGCTTATGCAAAGCTTTGCATAAGCCGCCTTGTGGTGTTCCTGCTTCTGTTGAGAATAATTTACCATCTTCCATGTATCCTGCTTTCAACCATTTCCGAAGAATTGCTTTATCCATCGGAATGTTGTCTAGCATCCATTGGTGACAGATGTTATCAAAACACCCTTTGATATCCCCCTCCAGAACCCATCGTGCTGATACTTTTCTGCATAGAACATGATGACATTGCTCGATCGCATCCACAGTAGAGCGTTTGGGTCTAAACCCATATGAGTTCTTGTCTGCTAGCGTTTCTGCAATAGGTTCTAGTGCCAGTAGGTATAATGCCTGCATTGCCCGACATTTCATAGTAGGAATGCCGAGCGGCCTTAGCTTACCGTTCTTCTTCGGGATATAAATGCGCCGCAGTGGCATCGTTTGGTAACCATGCTTTTTTAACGACTTTGCGGCCTGCATTTTCTGTTTTTCAGTAGTCCATCTTTGGTTATCTACTCCAGGTGTTTTGTTTCCCTTATTTTGAGTGACTCGTTTTACTGCCAATAACTTGGCGTAATGCGAGTGGGTTAGGATCCATTGCAAAGCTTTCGCCTTGTTATGTTTCTTCTCCCGAATAGCCTTTGCAATACGCATTTGCAGTCGACGTACATGTGATTCCACGGCGCCCCAATCTATGGAGCTCCAATGGACTCCACATGCTGAAGGTGCACCAGTAGAAATTTCTTTCCCTGTCATTTGCTTTCCCTCATATTGTGATTCTCCAAATTTTCTTGCAATAAAAGACCAGTTTGGCGTCAGCACACTTTCGTGTCGAGTCACGTTTAAACCCGTATCTCCACCATTACAGCAGAGCATTCGCTTTTCCAAACCTCCTACGCCCACACAGTCATAGGCTAATCTCGCGATTAGCTGTCCTGGTTTCCCAGGAACTGTTTGGGGTTGCCACGTTCCGCTATCTGAACTCAATGGGTTAGACTTTTCCTTTCCGCCGGCAGTGCAACATCCACGATGCAGAATAGACCACTCTGCATTCCTACCTGCTTACCTATTTGGTGCAGAGCCTTGTACAGCACCTTAGGCTCCTTGTGACTCACGGCGTTTAAACGGAAATTCACATATGTTAGCCATACCATTCTTCCTAGGCCCTTACCGCTTCAGTGCTAGCAGCGTCAGTTCGTCCTCACAGACTCACCTACGGGTTTTCCCGCGGGTACATTGTCCCTAGAGCTTCACACCCCTGTATTACTACAGACGCATGTCCAGGTAGGAAACTGCCGGTGGAACAGCAGGTTGCTTCCGGTGGTTACGCCGTAGCAACAATTCAAAATAGCGACTTCGTGTCGCGCGGCCTAGTGTCACGGTCTGTGCGATACGGAGCCACAGGATCACTTTTTATACAAATATTTTGGCGTCGGTCATTTTTTGCTCCCTTAAAAATAGGTGTGGTTATAGGAATAACCACCATTAAAGCATTTTTTATATGCTTCGTAGAAAATTCTTTCTGTCCTTCACCCTCTTTTTAACGCTCCCATAGAGTTGACGCGTGTGGCGCTATATGCTACTATTTAAATATGATAAAAAGTTGGCAGCACAAAGGACTTAAGCTTTTCTATGAAACTGGCAGTAAGCCAGGTATTATTCCTGAGCATTCGAAACGTTTAAAAGTCATTTTGCAGCTTCTAGATTCGGCCAATAGCCCGCAAAGACTAAATTTGCCTGGAATGGATTTTCACTCTCTTAAAGGCGACTTAAAGGACTTTTTTTCCGTTGCGGTTCAGGCTAATTGGAAGATAATCTTCAAATTTGAAGGAGAAGATGCCGTGCTTGTTGACTACTTAGATTACCACTAACTTGTTGGAGAATGTTATGCCGATTTATAACCCTTTACATCCAGGCGAAATTGTAAGAGAAATTTTGATAGAAGGTGCTCAACTATCCATTACTAAAGCGGCTTCACACCTTGGAGTGAATAGAACCACCATTTCTAGGCTCATTAATGGCCATTTGGGAATTAGCCCAGATATGGCTTTGCGTTTATCAAAATTGATTACTAACACGGATATTGCACTGTGGATGAATTTACAAAGAGATTACGACATATGGCTTGTTTCTAAACATGCCAACAAAATCCATGTCCTCCCTCTGGATCAAGTCGCATAGATTAAGGTGATAAGACCGATGGAACTAAGAAACCCAAATGCAAAATAACGGTCGGGCGATAATGTCGCAAAGAGGAAGCGTTCTTAGCTCAAGTTAGCGCATAAAAAATCCATGCGCTTAGGGGTGATTATAAATCTTATCACCCCAAACTGCCGTAAATTGTATGCTCGCTCTATTCTTCGGGATATATTTTCTGGCGTAAGGCGGCTATAATTTCTACGGAAAGCCCGAGTTTTTCATGGATGACCGTACTACTTTCTCCGGCCTGGATCAGATCTGCTGCTTCTAAAGTCAGTGTTATACCCTTAGCTTCACCTTCAGCGAATTTATCATTCATCAGCATTCTTTCAGTGCGGATGGCATCCCAATTTCGAGCATAGGCTTCAAGT
>VFJV01000152.1 GCA_009885895.1 Gammaproteobacteria bacterium | reverse complement strand
TTTAACAATTATTATCATCGGAGCTTAGACTAAAACCAATGAAAATGATTCGAAATTAAGCCTATTTTTGCTAATGCATTATTCCAGTCAATCTGCTGCGGAAGATGAGTTCTATCTGCACTTCTCCAAGATTGGCTTGAAAAGCTTGCACCAAGCGGCTAGCGCCCAATAGCCATTGTTTCCGAGCATCGGAGATGGCAATCGCCTGTATATCTTTATGCCATAGTCTTCCATTCATTACGCTCATTATCCTAAGAATAGGCCATATTCAGTTTTCAAGAGTCTGCCGTCATGGCCATCATGTTTACTCGATTTATTTTCCATTGGTATAGGCCCTTTAGGCCGTTCCAGCTCGCATACCGTAGGGCCAGCGATACTGCCCATTTTTCCCGCTGCGATAAGTTAGCGTGCGGGTTTTATGCTTAGCCTTACTGTGTCTTCATTTCCCTCCCTTAATAAAATCCCAGTCTGGAGCGCCGATCCCTTACATTGGAGCATTCTCAATGCTCATGGGCCGATTATCCGTTAGAATGCACCCTTCTGTAAAGTTTTTGTGGAAGTGGCCGTAAAGCCACTCCCTCATCCAACCACAGGGCAGCTTGCGAGCCGCCCCTTTTAGGCCCCGTGTCTACTATGGTCTTGGGCTTGAGCTTGAGCTTGGTGTACCCCCCATCTTAACAGCAGCAATTTGTTTATAGATCTCTAATGTTGCTTTCTGCTTATCACTTACCTTACATCCATCGTGTATTTTTCCAATGATAATAGCGACCTCTTTTTGCTCTTCAGCCGATAAAGCACTAAAGTTATCTTTGGTAAAATCGTTACTTTTCCCGTCCTTTATCAAAGTCTCCCCGAGCTTCTCATATTTATCTAACATACTTTTTTTACAACCGGCTAAACACTTTTGCTGTACAGCAGTTAACGTATCTCCAGAGTGTTTTTTTCCAATAGCAAAAGCTGCAAGTTTTTGAGAAGAATCCGTTAATTCCTCAAAACAACCTGTGCTAAAACCGTCAATTTCCCCTCTCTTTATCAAAAGCCTCCCGGTCGCCTCATATACCTCTAATAATTTCTGGCTAGAGCTCGGGCTCGGCGATGGGCTAGGGCTCGGCGATGGGCTAGGCGATGCAGTTTCTTTTATCAAAGACATCTCTAACGTAATTTTTTTATATGTACTTAAACGGTTTGTCCAGAAATGGCTTGTCACCGCATCTCCACGCTGCATTCTTTTAACGAGAGAATTTCCATGTTCTAGCTCCCTATCCGATAAAGAACTAAACTTCTCTTTGGTAAAATATTCACTATCCTCGCTAGTCATCAAATATTGCCACAACCTCTCATTTGCATCTAATGATTGCTGGCTAGGGCTAGACGATGGGCTCGGGCTCGGCGATGGGCTAGGGCTAGGCGACGGGCTAGGGCTAGACGATGGGGCTGCCGGAAAAAATGACATAGCTGTAGTCTTAGGGGCGCTAGGGCTAAAGTCAGACCTCCCCTCAATAGACGGCAAAGAGTAACAAGGTGCAGATTGAAAACCATTAACCTTTTGCCAATCACTGAGTTCGTTCTTATTCCAAATAGACAACAATACGTCTACATTTTCACCGGCTACAATATCTTTCACACCAGCCATGGCTTTGGCTATATCATCATGATTATTCCCAAACGCGCTCCCGCCTATAGGCGTTAACACTAGAGGAACCCTCCGTCCCGTTGCCCGCGCTTGCAGAACCGCAGCCTGTGCTACAGCCTCATACTGAATTTTTAACAATTCATAACAACAACGGTTGAGTAATCCCTCTTCTTCTGATGTAGGGTGCTTATTCTGCCCCCAACCCGTATCCGCTGATTGCCCAATATTAATTGCATAACACGCCATGTGTGTCATCGTTCGCACCCCATCTGCCACATAGGAAGCACCTTGCTTTTTATGCCCTTGAACCCCTACTCTTTGTAGATTGGTCAATAATTCCTGCCCATGCTCCTGAATCAACGACAATGCAACTTTTAGGTTATCAACCCCTAACTTAGGCGTCAAATACCCATTTTTGTAGTTAAAATACTTCCCTTGAGGATCATGCGTCTTCAACCAAGCCTCTACCATTTCGCCTTGCTTGCGAAAAGCGATACGCGATACCGCAGCATCCGGTGTGGTTTGCTGCAAAGCAGGGCCTTGGGTGGGATCATCGGCATACTCTGCGGCCCAGACTATGCTATCTGAGCTAGGTGCTTCTAGGCAATTACCTTGTGCCGCTCCTACAAAAACCGCATTCTCAAAACAAGCTAAGCCCGGTGCTACATGGGCATCTACCCGGACTAAGAGTCCAAAGGTAGGCCCAACATTTGGTGGGGCACCTGATGATTTTACCTTTGCATAGGCCTGTGCTAAAGCACTCATTTTGACTAAGGGAGGACGATAATCAAGACCTTCACCTTGTGCGTTTATCATCTGTTGCATTATTCTGCGCTCACAGTTTTCTCGGCTTTCGTGTGCGCCACCACTCGAAGGATATTGCTGCTGTAGCCAAGTTTTATTATTGGCTAAAGCAGAGGCTCCTCCCGAATTCACTAATAAAACCGGTTGCGCAATAGCCTTAGGTGGTGCGGAGTTTAAATGTGCTAAAATACCCTCCTGTTCTATGATCCTAGGTTTTACTTCTGCAGAAGCCGCAGGTATCTCAGAAAGAACAGGTGAAGAATTAAGTCCTTGCGCAGAGTTAGGCCCTTGCGCAGAGTTAGGCCCTTGCGCAGAGTTAGGCCCGTTTACGACCCTAGAAGCTAGTGCAGAAGCAGCAGGTGAAGACTTACGGCTCGACGATAGAGCAGCAATTTGTCTATATTTATCTAACTGGCTAGGCGATGGGCTAGAGCTCGCACTAGGACTCGGCGATGGGCTAGGGCTCGGCGATGGACTCGGCGATGGACTAGGGCTAGGCGATGGGCTAGAGCTCGGCGATGGACTAGGGCTAGGCGATGGATTAGAACCGGAATGACCACCCTTAGTTGAGTCAATCAAAAAGAAATCGTCTAGAGCTAAAGAGTTTGGCTTTAATAGTGTTAAAGCCGTCTCTAGGCTAGATAGATACCCCCCACGGTCTATGCCTTTTTTTTCCCCGGTTAAAAATCCTTTTATTTCTTCAATTGTTTTCGCATTTGTTACTTCTTCCTGAAGTTTAACCGAGGCATCAACATGATTACGAAAAAGAGTAGTCATTGTTCTTCTGAAATTGAATGGAGTTTTAGACTCAATATCATCAGCAGAATAAGATCTCAATACTGCGAGAACCCTATCTTTTGCAGCGTTTAACAACTCCTCCGACGTCAGCTCTCTAGGATATCTTCCCGCCATGCCAACTATTCCTTTCGAATAAATCTGAGGTAAGCTATTACCCGCACTCTGCTGAACGCCGCCCCAGAATGAAAGAAAGTATTTTTGTTGTTTTATTGTAACAACCTGTTGGTTTTCGTCAAAAACCCCTTGCTTATGACAAACAGGAATAGCTACGTTACTCCCGCCAATCAACTTCTGTTCTAATTTTTCTAGCTGCTTTTTGCCCAAGGTCTCCTTGAGAACAGTATCGGAGATAGAATGAAACGCCGTCGGTAAAGGGAAAGCAGGATCGCCGTTGTTGGTGAGTCCGTCCGCAACTTTCGCCAGGCCATTGCCTGTTTGTCGAGCAGAAGACGTTTTATATTCCCATCGTGAAGAGTTTGTCTCTTCCGGGTTCTCTAAAACCTGTCCGTCATTTCCAGGATAACAAAATTCGGTATTTTTCGGATTAAGTCCTCTTGCTCCTCCTTTGACAGTTTCTCCCTTTGCATCCACAAGAATAAAATGCTTATCACCATTTTTATATTCGCCGCTTGTACTACTAAGTAGTGCCCCATATGAATTAGCGTCTAAATTGCCTTTAATTATTTGTATGAAATAGATTTCGCCTGACGTAGAGCTCGGCGATGGACTAGGGCTCGGCGATGGACTAGAGCTCGGCGATGGACTAGGGCTAGGCGATGGGCTAGAGCTAGGCGATGGGGCTGCCTTCAATGATAAGGCTGGAGCACTCGCATGCACAAAGGCTTCGCAACTCTTGTTTAGGAATTTGTCTTGCCCTTTTACCGGCTCAACGGTAAAACCAACCGCTGTTAATTTTTTTTGTTGTGTATCAGTCAGCTGGAATAAATTCATGTCCCCCTGAATTATAAGCTGTAGGCCTTTTTTATCAGCATACTGCTTCGCATCTGCTCTAAGCTTTATCAGAAGAGGTATATAGTTATCCATTCCACCACACTCTCGAGTATACGCATGAATATTAATGTATAAATAGTTTTGATCTTGAAGGACGCAGCCTCTGAATGGGTCAGCCGCTACCCGTTGTCGAAATGATTTATTGGGATCCTTAAAATTTTGAGACATGCCTTCTTTAACCCAAATCCCCACATCTCTACCCATTAATCGCGCACAACTAAGGTAACCAAGGTCCTTCATAACCCTTTCAAAAATTTTCATACGTCGCGTATCTATACTGTCGTAGGGTTGCTCTTGCAGGCTTAAAACATTGGCCCCTCCTTCAACTGAAGCTGCTAGTGCCCCTATTTGCGCACGCATACGCTTCTCATACGCGCTATCTGTTTCTATTGAGATCCTATGCCCCCCTTCACCTAGTCTATCTCCGATGCCCGGTATACCTAATGATTCAAGCTGCTTACTCATATCCACTGAGTTCAGCGCAGGTTTTTTACCCATCAATCCCAGCAATTTTGTGCACTGCTCTTTTGTGAGTCCTGTAAATTCAGCCAATTGATCATCTGATGGCTTGTCCACAGGTAAATCAAACGTCCAATATCGATTAGGTGCTTTACCCGCTAGCTTAATTGCATAAGGCCCTTGTAGATTCTGACTGACTGTTTTTGCGGCTTCATTAACTTGTGCGTTATGATCACTGTAACCGTTTGCTTTTTCAATATTTTGTTTACTGGAAAATGTGTGACTATTTGCTGACATGATTTTACCTCTCTAATTTTATATTAATTCTAATTTTTATATTGATGTTTCAGAGCTCTTATGCAACTCTGGGGCTAATTATAACCTTTTCTGTGTAAAAAAGCAACTGTTTAACGGGTCAGTTGCATCTAAATCCTGTTAAAATTTGTAGTTCGGAGTTTTTTTAAGTGTAAATCAATCACTTAAATTTGGCTAAAATTTAAATACAACATACAAAATTGTGCCATAGTCTTGCATTCATTACGCTCATTTCCTACAATAGGGCATATTCAGTTTTCAAGAGTCTACCCCATGAGCATCAGTTTATTCGACTTATTTTCCATCGGTATAGGCCCTTCCAGCTCGCATACCGTAGGCCCTATGCGTGCGGCCAAAGCATTTGTGGATAGTTTATTACAACTGCCCACGGCAGATTTATGCCAGCGCATACAAATAGATTTGTATGGCTCACTGGCCTTAACCGGCAAAGGTCATGGTACCGACAGCGCCATACTCAACGGTTTAGAAGGTTACACTCCCGAAGGTGTTATTCCTGCCGCGGTAGGCCCACAAGCTTATTCAATCATTAAAGAACAGCGATTACAGCTCTCCCAATTAACAACTATAGTGTAATAAGTGTTCCAAAATCCATTGCGGATATTGATTTCATTAAAAAAAGGTTCAAGTTCAGCCTTAATTCTAGGAATATAGTTGGCATTGTTGAATGACATCAGTTGTCCACGCCAGTTCCCTGTCATATCTTTTCCAAATGCCATTTTGAAATTTAATTTATCTTCACAACCTATTGTTTCATTAACAAACAACCCGCCCGGTTTGAGGACACGATATACTTCTTTTTCATCCCAGGCGGCTAAACTAGAAGTTACTAGGGAACGTGTACGAAACAACTCTTACAAGTTCAATAAATAGGCACTAGCTTAGCTCGCCAAGTTGAGGTAGAATAGTGTCATCATCCCAATTCGGAGGCAATGACATGACAGTGGAAGTTAAAATCGGTTTTCCATTTACGCCAGGCATTGAAGAAGACA
>VFJV01000119.1 GCA_009885895.1 Gammaproteobacteria bacterium | reverse complement strand
TGTCTTCTTCAATGCCTGGCGTAAATGGAAAACCGATTTTAACTTCCACTGTCATGTCATTGCCTCCGAATTGGGATGATGACACTATTCTACCTCAACTTGGCGAGCTGAGCTAGTGCCTATTTATTGAACTTGTAAGAGTTGTTTCGTACACGTTCCTAAACTGACTTTTACCGTGGAACAAATCTGATGTAGAATAGCCGGAAATTGCGACAGAACCGCAGTGAGTGCACTGCTCAGAAGGGATACCTAAGCCAAGGATATGCCTGATCGATCGAGTAATTTAAAATTAGTCGTAATTAACGACGCAGGACATATAGCTAATTTAGAGCAAGTAGATGAAATTATAAGCCTATGAAATCATTTCTAGAAGGCAATAGTTGTAAGCAACGAAAAGTGATGCGCCCATAAAAAAAGCCACAGTTTCCGAAAAAACTGTGGCTTTTGGCTATTTTTTAGCTAAAAAGAGTTAGCTTGCTACAGCAACAGGTGAATGATGCTTAGCGGTTTTACGTTTAGCTTTTCGAACGGCAGGGCGTTTTTTAGCAGCCACACTTTTGTGTGCTTTACGCGCTACAGTTTTCTTAGCAGTGCTTTTCTTAGCAGTGCTTTTCTTAGCAATGCTTTTCTTAGCGGTGCTTTTCTTAGCGGTGCTTTTTTTAGCAGACTTCTTTTTAGTGCCTTTTAACAAAGAAGCTTCAGCTTTTTTGAATGCGGCTACAGCTTCCTGTACACCCCTATTATAGGCTGCGGCTAGTTGTTTTTTCAATTCAGCAGCTGCTGCGGCCTTGATCTTGAGGATCTTTCCGGCTACTTCTTTCTTGGCGGCTGCTACTTTTTTGGCCACAACTTGCAATTGCTTCTTCAACGCTTGTTCGCGTTTGCTAGAGCCTTTTGAAGCGATTACTTTTTGTGTTGCCTTTTTTGCGACGCTCTTACGTGCAACTTTTGCCTTAGCAGGCTTGGTTGCTGTCTTTGCGTTTTTACGTATGGACTTTGCCATGTGTCTTCTCCTTGATTACCACTACAGTTAAAAAGCTACGATAATGAACAAAGCATTATCATAACGTGATCAACAGTAAAGATAGCACATTTTTTTTATGTCAACACGCTTTTTGATAAAAAACAGTAAATTTTTTTATATATTTACCGTTTTTCATGCTATTCGTAGCCAGTTGGGGGGTGGTTTACAGTGAAAAACAGTAAATTTAAATATGTTTTTTAAAAAAAACCGCAAAAATTTCTTTTTTTTGATGCGAAAAGGTGCTTTTTAAGATGATAATGAAGGACAATAGGGCATTATTGATAAGACGAGACAGGATTATGAAGCAAAATAGCGATGCCCTTCCCAAAATTGAAGCTTTGCGTAGGCAATTGGAAGAATATAATTATCAATATTACGTTCTAGATGCGCCTACTGTACCCGATAGCGTATACGATACGCTGTTTTTGCAATTGCAACAGCTAGAACAAGCGTACCCTCAATATTTAAGTGCCAATTCACCTACGCAAAGAGTCGGTGGCAAGGCCATTAAATCCTTCGATAGTATTCAACACCGCATTCCAATGCTATCGATTGATAACGTTTTTGATGCCGAACTTTTACAAGGTTTTGCCAGACGGATTCTGGAACGATTGCAACTTAGCGATATTTCTTATAGTTGTGAACCTAAACTAGATGGTTTGGCGGTGAGTTTGCACTATGAAGCGGGGCAATTGGTGCGTGCGGGTACACGGGGCGATGGTATTACCGGCGAAGACATTACCCATAATGTGCGCGCTATCAGTGAAATCCCCTTAGTTTTACGTACCACTAAGCCCCCACAGAGTTTAGAAATACGGGGTGAGGCTTATATGTCTAAAGCGGTTTTTAATCAGCTTAATGAGAGTGCCCGGCAAAAGGGGCAGAAGGCATTTGCGAATGCACGCAACGCTGCCGCAGGCAGTTTAAGGCAATTAGACCCTCGTATTATGAAAGAGCGGCAGTTGAATTTTTTTCCTTATGCCATTGCATTTATTAGCGACGATGTGGCCCTGGCCCTAAGCAATAGCCACTATGAACGTTTACGCTTACTAAAACAGTGGGGGTTTAAGGTGAATAGCGATAGTGAGCAAGTAATGGGGATACAGGCTTGTGTACAATATTACGAACACCTATTGGCGCGTCGCACAGCATTACCCTATGATAGCGACGGTGTGGTCATAAAGGTCGATGATATTGTCTTACAAACACAGCTGGGTATGACCGCACGAGCACCGCGCTGGGCGGTAGCGTATAAATTTCCAGCCGAAGAAGTCACGACACAACTTCTAGATATTGAATGGCAAGTGGGTAGAACGGGCACATTAACGCCAGTGGCGCGCTTAGAGCCGGTATTTGTGGGTGGTGCTACCGTTAGCAACGCAACCTTACATAATTTTGATGAAATAGCGCGTAAAGATATCCGTATTGGCGGTACAGTGATTGTGCGTCGTGCGGGCGATGTTATTCCCGAAATAGTGGCTGCAGTATTGCCCCAAAGAACGCAAAATACGCGCGTAGCAAGCCTTCCTACACATTGCCCTGTGTGCCATAGCCTAGTGTATAAAGTCGCGGGAGAAGTGGCTATACGCTGTATGGCGGGCTTGCATTGTCCTGCGCAGCGCAAAGAAGCTATCGTTCATTATGTTTCTCGCAAGGCCATGGATATAGAGGGCTTAGGGGACAAATTAATCACTCAACTGGTTATGCAGAATATTTTGCAATCGCCAGCCGATATCTATCATTTAGACTTAAACACCTTAGCTAATTTAGATCGTATGGGGGTTAAATCAGCCGAAAACATTGTGCAGGCTATCAACGCCAGTAAAAAAACCACTTTTGACAAGTTCTTATATGCCTTAGGGATACGTGAAGTGGGAGAGACTACGGCAAAAACTTTGGCGCAGCAGTTTGGCAGCTTGGATGCTTTATATGGGGCTAGCATAGAGGCATTAATGGATTTAAATGATATAGGCCCGGTAGTCGCTGCGCAGGTGCACGTTTTTTTTAGCCAGGAACACAATAAAGAAATTATTCAGGCGATTTTGGCTGCGGGGGTGCATTGGCCTTCTGTCCAACAGAAGACCTTACAACCCTTACAAGGCCAAACTTTTGTACTGACGGGTACTTTAGAGACTTTATCGCGAGAGGAAGCTAAAGCGCGTTTAGAGGCATTGGGTGCCAAGGTGAGTAGCAGTGTCTCTAAAAAAACGCACGGCGTTATTGTAGGTGAGGCCCCTGGTTCTAAGTTGGATAAAGCCCAAGAATTAGGAGTGCCTATTTTAGATGAAAAAGAGTTTTTAGTATTGTTGAACACGAAGACGTAAAGACATGGGGTTTGTAAGACGGAAGGTTAATATAAGAACTATGCCCGCGGTAGATAGCACACCGGCAGGAACCGTTGTCGTAGTTGGTGATTTGCATGCAAACGCGGTTCTTTTGCTGTTCACACTGCTAAAACAGGGCATAGTCTTTAATATTACTGGGCAGCAGTATCATGAATTTGTTCATCTTGCTGAAAAAGGAGGTGATCTCTTATCTGCGGAGGATCTACAACAGTTTTACAAAATAGTAGACTATTTAGAAATTAGAAACGACATAGGGATCCTCCTATTGGGGGATGAGGTTGCCGATAGAGCAAAAAACCCGGATCTTTTTATTGTCGAATTGGTCATAAAATTAAAAAAAAATGCCATTGATATTATAATATTGCTCTCAAATCATGGCATAGAGCTACTAGATAGGTCAGAAAACGGGCTCCCCTATAGCGATACTAGATTGCCTGCTCAATACGCTAATTCTGCTCATCAGCTACAAAAACTTATGGATAGGGGGTTACTTAGCCGAGTAGAATTTGATCGCAGATTAGACCAATTCTATAAGCCCTGTCTAAAGGTAATTGCATATTTTTATGGGAAGGAGAAAGAATTTTTTCTATTTAGCCATGCGCCTATAGGGTTGCAGCAGGTAGACAATATGGCCAAGGAATTCGATTGTGTATTTAACGGTTATGGTATATCTAAGCTAAGGAAGGAGATCGATTGTATCAATGATAAGTTCCAAAAACACCTTAAAAACAGGCAAGCGCACTTGCTCTATGACTATGGAAACTTAGGCCATAGCAGTGGGGCTATAGACGATGCCATCTGGAATCGAGATCGTAACAAGCTTAATCGGCCGGAAACTCTCGATGGCTATAAACTTAGGTTCGTGCATGGGCACGATTCGAGCGACAAAGACAAAGATCCCTTTCACGTGATTAACTTAGATGGCTACCTGGGAAAAGCACCTAATCTGAATGAAGAAGATTATCCGGTTCTATTAGTACCTAATGCCCATTTTGAAGCTATAGACGATTGTCATGCTGAAGGTACGGCCAATTGGCTGAATAGAGGGTTGCGAGCTGTATTAAAGGCAACTCCAGATCCATTTGAATTTCCTGCTGTAGCGGCATCGACCATGAATGGGGAGCGTGTACAATTAGAAAGGATTGAATCTACACCTAAAATGATTTGTACTCCCGGCGTGTATGGGGAGGTCAATATTCCCGTATTGCAATGCAGCACGCCTGAGTTCGATGCCTGGATTTTCTTGAAGCCATCAACGGCTGTTGTTTCTGACTATACGCAGCAAGGTGCTTCTTCTCCTATAGACGGCGATACCTTTAGCCGTAGCAATTGTAGGCCTAGCTTTTTTGGAGGCGATACAATACAGTGTGAAGGTGAAGAAACTCAGGTATTTCTCAAACCCCGAGCAAGGGGTAACTTTTTAGAAACAACAAATGCCAATTTAATGCTCGGAGTGTGCATTTTGTATTTAGGCAAAATGATTTATGATTGGGCAATGTGCAATTCTGAAGGCGATAATGAACCTTGTTGTATAAATATTGTTGGGCTAGAAGAGGCTGAAAAAGCATTTTCCACCTTAGAATCGGAACTTTGCGCTATTTCCAACTCACTTTCCAGCAAAAAAAATGCCCTCGAATGGAATTGGGCAGTAGAAGCGTTAGAAGACTGCCGTGAAGCCTTGGATAATTTAAAAAATAATGCTGGAACATTTTGTCCTTGCAGTTTAGATGATATTAAATTAGACATTGCAGCACTTGCAACAGACATAAATGAAATGTTGGAGCTGAAGCAAACGATATGGAATGTACAAGGAAAAACGAAAACGCCTGAATCTTGCTTCTTCAGGCAATCTCAGCCAAGCATGGTTTTAGCAACAGGCACATCGGATAGTGTCTACATCGCTCTATGCGAGGGGAAAACCCCTATTATACAAGGATATTTGGTACCGCGATGAGTAGGTGTTTAAAATAGCATAAAATTAACTCAAATTGGTCTATACTTCCATATAAGGGCGCTTTTAGCGAGAAGCTCGGCGCCGTTATAGGGGGGGGTAAGTCCAATGGCATCAGTCACTGTACAACATTATCTAGACGACTCTCATGCACATTACGTCAGTATTGCGCATTCTCCGGTATATACCGCACAAGAGGGCGCCGAGGTTACGCATGTTTCAGGATACCAATATGCGAAAGTGGTTATAGTCAAAGTAAAAAAGGTTTTGACTATGCTGGTGGTGCCTGCCTGTGAGCGTATAGACATACAGTATATTCAAAAAATTTTTTCGACCTTAGCCGTTGCGCTGGTAGCGGAAAAAGAATTCAGCCTAAAATTTCCAGACTGTGAACGAGGCGCAATACCGCCTTTTGGCCATTTATACCAAATGCCAGTGTATTTATCGCGCGTATTTCACGTCGATCGCGCTATCGTCTTCAATGCAGGCCAATACAATGAAGCCATACAAATGCCGTATAAATATTTTATAGAGCTGGTTAAGCCAGATGGCTATATAGATTAGGTATAATACAATTATAAAATGTACCAAAGCATTAATTTAAGGGGGCAGTATGTTAGAAGATTTTGTAACCTGGCCGCTTTTTGTGTCGTTATTACTGGCTGCTTGCTCTATGGTCCTGGGGCGCCTGTATTTCCCCAAATTTTTCTATAATGTCTCAAAAATACTTATTTTATTAGTTTGCGTGGGTATTTTAATATCGCTTTACCACGATAGCACGCAGGTATTAAATTTTTATTTTTAATAGGGGAAAATGAAATGTTAAAAATTAGGTTTTACTTGGTGCTAACGGGTCTGTTGCCGCTTGCTTTAGTGCTTGTGGGGGCTTTGTATTTACAGTTTTTCCAGCAAGAGATGCCTTGTCCTTTATGCTTGCTACAGAGGGTGGGGATCTGTGCGGTTGCCTTAGGTTTGCTATTGAATCTTTTATATGGAGAAAAAGCAAGTCATTGGGGGTTGGTTATTTTTGCAGCTTTAGCGGGGATATCGGTGAGTATACGTCAAATTAGTTTACATCTACTCGATCCGGTTGGGTTCTCGGTATCCATACTGGGCTTACATTTATACACCTGGTCTTTTATTACCTTTGCGTGTGTGTTGCTGGGAACCGCCATTATGCTGATCACATTGCCAGAGCCAGACTAGAGTTATTTCGCGCATGATCCTTACTCAATCTCAATCTCAACTTCAATCATCCCATTGTGAATACGCGTAGGGAAAGCCTGGATGTCTTCATAAGCGGGTGGGGTTGTGGCTTTACCCGTCTTAATGCAAAAACGTGCGCCGTGGCGCGGACAAACAATTTCATCACCGTCTAAGTTTCCATCGGCTAAATTGCCGCCATCGTGGGTGCATAGATCTTGGATGGCATAGATATCGCCTTCTAGGTTGATGATCAGTAATTCTTCTATACCGGTATCAAAGGTGATCGATGCGCCTACAGGGAGTTCTTCTTGTGCGCAGACTGTAAGCCAATGTGTAGTCATAGTATCTCCGAGGTGATCTTAATTGTATGGCCAGTATATCCTAATGGCCCTTCGAGATGCGAGTGCCGTGCTTTCTAGTCGTTTTTTTTTTCAAAGAGATAGTATATACTACGGATGAGGATATTTAATAAATAAGGGGAAGGTATGAGTCTAAGTCGAGGTGATATAAAGCGCTATAGGGAACATTTTCTTAGATATTCTGCAAGCGTTAATTACAAGAACATCACCTTTACGCTAATGGCCATGGGTGCGGTTGAGTTGTTTAATCAGAATTCCAGCAAGCTTATAGAAGCCACCATTAAGTTTCATCTAGCTAACTTATTTGCATTAGAAGGAAATATTGCTGATGTATGCTTAAACCATACAGTGTTTAATCTTGATTTTCGCGTTGCCATAGAAATCACACGTGCATTTGATTTTGGTTATATGCAGGTTATTAATGCAAAAGTGCAAGAGTATAATCCGCATTATGCAGAAAGATTGACAGCCAATAGCTGCGCAGACTTTATGTCCGAGGAAGATTTAGCCACTATAGATAATGTCATTAGAGCGCTGAGCTATGGACTCATTATAAAATTTTTTATCGATGCTATTCCGCCACGGATGTCAAATGCGGTGGATCTAGATACCGCGATATTACGCTCTTTGATGATTGGCCAAAAAGAGGCCCCCTATTTTTCTGAAATAATAGATAGAATGATAGAAAATCTAGGGATCAGCGAATCGGCTTTGGAAAATGGTTTAAAACAGAAAGGGGTGTTTGTACTTTGTCCGATTACATTCTCTGCTATTTTATTTCCTGTAACGAGCAGTGCGGGTAAAAGTTATGATATACAAAATCTGTCGGCGTTAAGACGTAGAGACACCGATCCACTGACGGCAAAACCCTTAACCGGTATTTATTATAACAAAACTTTGTTTAACCTTATATACCGAGGAATACTAGATGTGCTTAGCGAAAAGTCTATACCAGAGGAAAAAAAACAGGCTTTTATGGCGCAATGGGGCCTTATTCAGGATAGTCTTCAAAAAATCTTAGGGCAAAAGCAATTGAGAGGCAAGCGATCCGTAGAAGAGCCGTCGTTATTTGCTCTAGTATCGCCTATTATCGCCGTATTAACTTACCTTGCTCGTCTTACTTTACCTGTTTTCATTCCTTTTGCGTGTCAAAAAGAGTTAGGAGGGTGGCTGAATCCTTTGCCGCAGTTGTGTATGGATTTTGAGTCGGCATTGCAATTGGCAACAAAAGGATTTCAGGGTGCTTTTAACTATGGTGTAGACAGTGCGGGTAAGTGTCTAGAGCTTTATACGTCAACAGAATGTAATTCGAATAAGATGAAAGCGGATAGTCTGAATAATCCATACGAGAGAAGTCGAAATTTACAAACGGTACAGGCTGAAAAAACAGAAGATTCATTTATAAGGCTTATGCTGTATACTTTTGCCCCGTTACTGCTATTACTGCTATTACTGCAAATGGCTTTTCTAGGCGCTAAAGTACTGAGGGGCAATCCGGAGAGAGAGCGGGATGTTAAAGATGCGCTGAATTTGCTTGAAAACAGTCCGCAGTCTAGTGTATCGGTAGTGGAAGAAGATGGCCAGACCTTAGAAGAACTTAAAGTACGCTATGAGGCTATTCAGCGTGAACCCAATGCAAAAAGAGATAAATTAACCACTATGCTGTTGTGTACGGGTTGCAGTAGTTCTTATTTTAAAGCGGATCATCCGCCGTGTCGTTCTGGTGCTGAATTGGTAATAGACTATGACATTACTCAGTTGGTGGCTGATTTCTAATTACGAGCAGCAAAATAAAGCTGAAGCGCCTAATCAAAAAATCCCAAAGCCACCTTGGCTGCTTCCGTCATGCGTTCCACGGACCAGGGTGGATCCCAGACCATTTCCAATGCTACATCTTCCACGCCTTCCACGGCACGTATGGCGTCTGCAACTTGAATGGGGAAGGTTTGGGCCACGGGGCAGCCAGGGGCGGTTAGCGTCATGTCCAGATGAACGATGGCGTTTTCGTCTATATCCACTCTGTAGATTAAACCCAGATCGTAAATGTTGACAGGAATTTCAGGATCGTAAATTTCTTTCAAAGCAGAAATGATACGGTCTTTTAGCTCTGAATGGATATCGTTAGTATTAGTCATGGCCTGTCTCCGTTGAAACAGTGGTGTTGTTATTCAGTAAAGCCGCTTTTAAGGTATGCCAAGCCAAGGTCGCGCATTTAACGCGTGTTGGAAAAGCATTGACACCGGCGAATACGGCTAATTTTCCAAGCGGGATCCCTTCTGTAGGGTGACCTGTCAAGAGTGCATGAAATTGTTCAAATAGAGTATATGCCTCGGCGACCGTTTTACCCCTTAAAGTTTCTGTTAATAAAGACGCTGAGGCAATGGAAATGGCGCAGCCGCTGCCTTCAAACATGACGGCGGTGATTTTATTTTCAGAATCGATGTGTAATTTTAAGTTGATCTTATCGCCGCAGAGGGGATTAAAGCCAGCGGCCGCGCGGTTTGCATTGGCCAAAACACCATAATTGCGTGGATTACGGTTATGCTCCATAATCACTTCTTGATAGAGTTCCATTAAGTCATCGTTCACTTAAATATCTCCCGAACCTTGCCCAAGGCATGAAACAAAATATCAATTTCCGCCTTGGTATTATAAAAAGCAAACGAAGCGCGCAGCGTTGCGGGCACTTGAAAAAACTGCATTACCGGCATGGCGCAATGATGGCCTGCGCGCACCGCTACGCCGTAATGATCGAGTATGGTGGCGGCATCGTGTGCGTGTATGTTATCCAAAGTAAAGGACAGCATACTGGCTTTCTCTTTGGCTTCGCCGATGATGCGCAATTTATGTTCGTGAGCCAGTTGAGTGGCATAGAGCAATAATTCATGTTCATGATGATTTATAGCGTCAAAGCCAATGTGCGTAATGTAATCCAAAGCCACTTTTAAGCCTATAGCGCCTTCAATGTGTTGGGTGCCCGCTTCAAATTTATAGGGTAGACCTTGGTAAATCGTTTTTTCGAAAGTCACCGATTGGATCATTTCCCCACCACCCTGATAAGGCGGCATGGCCTCCAATAGGGCTTTTTTACCGTACAATATACCTATACCGGTTGGGCCATAGGTTTTATGACTAGAAAAGGCGTAAAAATCGCAATTTAAAGCGCTTACATCTATGGGTGTATGCGGTGCGGCTTGGGCACCATCGATAACCGTGACGGCGCCTACGGCATGGGCTTTGGCAATCATATTCGCAATAGGGTTGACGGTGCCTAGGGCGTTAGAAATGTGTGCCATAGCGACTATTTTCGTTTTTTCGGATAAACATTTTTCGTATTCTTCTGCAATCACCTCGCCTTGCAGATTAATAGGGGCAACGCGTAAGGTCGCACCCGTTTGCTCGCACACCAATTGCCAGGGAACGATATTGGAATGGTGTTCCAAGGCTGTAATCAAGACTTCATCGCCCGCTTTGAGTAGAGGTCTAGCATAAGATTGGGCTACCAAATTAATAGCCTCGGTAGTGCCTTTAACGAAAATAATCTCGCATTCGTTGTTTGCATTTAAAAACTGTGCAGCGCGCAGACGCGCACCTTCATAGGCCGCGGTTGCCAATTCACTTAATTCGTACAATCCACGATGCACATTGGCATTATACTGTTCGTAATAATGGGCTAGGGCATCAATGACGCATTGTGGCTTCTGGCTGGTGTTGGCATTATCCAGATACACCAAGGGATGACCTTTGACTGTACTCGTATTTAAGATGGGAAATTCACCGCGTATACGGGCGATATCGGCCTCAGTGAGTGTTTTCATGATCGGGCTCCTTATAACAGTCTAAGATAAGTTCACTGTCTAGGGCTAAATGGGTTTTAATCCATTCCGCCAATTCATTTTGTAAGGTGTTATCGTCTAGGGTTTCTAATAGGCTGCGCGCAAAGCCAAAAATCAACAATTGACGTGCGATTTCATTGCTTAAGCCACGAGAGCGTAAATAAAACAGTGCTTCTTCATCGATATCGCCTACAGTGGCACCATGGACGCATTGTATATTTTTATTGTAAATTTCTAATTGTGGCTCTGCATAGACTTGCGCTTTGGATGTTAAGAGGATATTTTTACTTTGCTGATTGACAATGCTATCGGGTGCGTTCGCATCGACCAGCACATGGCCATGAAAAATATGGCAGGCTTTGTCGTCACTCATGCCGCGATAATGCGCTAGGCTTTGTGTGCTAGGCGCTAGATGGGTTATTTGAGTTTGGTTGTCTATGTGATCCTGGCCTCTGGCCAAGGCTAAACCATTCAATTGGCAGCTTGCATTGTTTTCTTGCAATAAAACCACAATCTCATTACGCGATAATTTTGCGCCAAAATCAACATTAAAATGGGTAAAGCGGCTGTTTTTAGCCAAGTGGGCATGGGTTTGGCGTATCGCATACCCTGGAGCGGAGGCTTTCTTAAGGTGTGTGCAATTTAGTGTAGCCCCTTCGGCTAGTTCTATATCGATTACATGGGTCGTAAGGCTGCTGCTATCCGCTAAGCCTAAATCCACAATCACGATGTCGCTTTTAACCCCGGCATGCACTCTAATACGGTGGCGTAGATGATGCTGGCTAAGCCCCCCTGTTTTATCTTCTAACAGCATTAAATAAAGGGGGGTGTTTGTAGTGTTTTGAATATCTAAATATAATCCATCGTTGAGCATTGCTGCATTTAGACGCTCAAAATAAGACTGTGCAGTTTGATATTGCGTAGCAATCTTTGGCCAAGCGCGTTGGGATAATAAATAGGTATCTGCCGTTAAGGGTGCCGATAAACGTTGGTTAAATACGCCATTGATAAAGCAGAAACGATTTTCTGGAAAGGTTAAGGGAATGTCGTTTAAAGTAAGCGTAGAGGGGGCGGGTGTAGAGGGGCTAAAAACCATTTTTTCCAAACGCGCAAGGCTGGTGTATTTCCATGCCTCGTCGCGTATCGTCGGTGTTGCCATAGAGCGCCAATTTTTCCAGGCTTCTAGTCTTAAATGCTTATCCCAGCCTGGTAGTACTGCACAATTGTCAAATAGGCTTTGAGGGATCATATTAGTCTCCAGCCTTTTTTTGTATAAAAGGCTCATAGCCTTCCGCTTCTAAAACGGCGGCGAGCTGATAATCGCCTTCGGCGATCATTTTACCGTCAGACAAGACATGCACAACATCCGGTTTGATGTAATCCAATAAACGTTGATAATGCGTGATGAGCAGAATGCTGCGATTTTCGTTGCGCATTAAGTTAATGCCTTTTGCAACGATGCGCAAAGCGTCTATGTCTAGGCCTGAGTCGGTTTCATCCAATATGCATAGGCTAGGTTCTAACAAGAGCAATTGCAAAATTTCATTCCGCTTTTTTTCGCCGCCGGAAAAACCTGTATTCACATCCCTATACAGATAACTGTCGTCCATTTGCAATAATTTCATTTTTTCACGAACCACACTTAAAAAATCAATGGCATCGATTTCGTCTAGCCCCTGGTGTTTACGCTTCGCGTTTAAAGCAGATTTTAATAGATACAGGTTGGATACGCCGGGAATTTCCACCGGATATTGAAAGCTTAGGAATAAGCCCAAATGTGCGCGTTCGTCGGGCGTTAAGGGTGCTAAATCCACACCTTGATAGTGCAGGGTGCCTGCGGTAATGTCATATTCTTCGCGGCCTGAAAGTACATTTGCTAGGGTGCTTTTGCCGGAGCCATTGGGGCCCATAATGGCATGCACTTCACCGGGTTTAATCTTCAGATCAATGCCCTTTAAAATAGCTTTGTTTTGTATGCTGACCTGTAATTTATTTATGATTAACATGTTATTTTCTCCTAACCTATGGAACCTTCTAAACTTAAACCCAACAATTTTCGCGCTTCTACGGCAAACTCCATAGGCAGTGTTTTCATGACTTCTTTACAAAATCCATTGACGATCATGGACACGGCATTTTCAGTGTCTATGCCACGTTGTGCCAGATAAAACAATTGATCTTCACTGATTTTAGAGGTAGACGCTTCATGTTCAATGCGCGCGCGGCTATTTTTGCTTTCGATATACGGAAAAGTGTGTGCACCACAATGCGTACCCATTAATAGGGAATCGCAGCGGGTATAATTATGTGCGCCATCGGCTTGCGCCAATACTTTAACTAAGCCCCTATAGGTGTTTTGTGCAAAACCCGCGGAAATGCCTTTAGAGACAATGGTACTTTTAGTGTGTTTCCCAATATGCACCATCTTAGTGCCGGTGTCGGCTTGTTGATGGTGATTGGTTAGGGCTACGGAATAAAATTCACCCACGCTATAATCGCCTTTTAATATCACACTAGGGTATTTCCAGGTGATAGCAGAGCCTGTTTCCACCTGTGTCCAACTAATTTTAGAATGCTCACCGCGGCATTCCCCGCGTTTGGTCACAAAATTATAAATGCCGCCCACGCCGTTTTCGTCGCCTGGATACCAATTTTGCACGGTAGAATATTTGATCTGCGCATTGTCTAAGGCAACAAGTTCCACGACGGCAGCATGCAACTGATTTTCATCGCGTTGAGGCGCGGTGCAACCTTCTAAATAACTCACATAAGCACCTTTATCGGCAATGATCAGCGTGCGTTCAAATTGTCCTGTAGACTTCGCATTGATGCGAAAATAGGTGGATAATTCCATAGGACAGCGCACTCCGGGAGGAATATACACAAAGGATCCATCGCTAAATACGGCGGCGTTTAAGGCGGCAAAGAAATTATCGGTGTAGGGTACCACGCTGCCTAGGTATTGTTGCACTAAATCGGGATGATTTTGAACGGCATCGGAAAAAGAGCAGAAGATAATGCCCATGTCGTTTAATTTATCTTTAAAGGTGGTGGCAACCGAGATGCTGTCAAACACAGCGTCGACGGCAACGCCGGCCAACCATTCTTGTTCTTTTAAGGGAATGCCCAATTTATTGTAGGTTTCAATGAGTTTGGGATCGACTTCATCTAAACTTTTAGGGCCATCTTTTAATTTAGGCGCGGAGTAATAGCAGATGGCTTGATAATCAATAGGGGTATACTTAAGATGCGCCCAATGGGGCTCCGTTAATTGACACCAGTGTTCATAGGCTTTTAAGCGCCACGCCAACATAAATTCGGGTTCATTTTTTTTGGCTGAAATCGCGCGTACCGTGTCTGCATTTAAGCCTGGTGGTAGGGTATCGGATTCGATGTCGGTTACAAAACCGTGTTCATAATTTTGTTGCAACAAGGTTTCTAAGGTTTGATTGGGCTTAGTCAATGGAGTGTTCCTCGCTGTTAAGATAGTGTTGTAGGTGATTTCCTTTGAACAATATCATGTCTTGTAAGCTTATTTTTTCTAGAGTATTGTACACAATGCTGGTGATGGTTTGCCAGTTGCCGGAAATGGCGCACGTAGGCTGCAAGGCACAGACGCTGTTGTTATGGCTGCATTCCGTTAAGCCGGGTTTTCCTTCCATAGCGATGATGATGTCGGCAATGCTTATCTGCATGGCGGCATTCGCGAGACTATAACCACCATGCGCTCCTCGGTGCGAGAGCAATAAACCGCTTTTGGTGAGGGCTTTTAAAATCTTGCTGACGGTAGGTAGGGTAATATGGGTTTGCGCGCTAATGTCTTTGGCGTTGTGCATTTGCTCTGGAAATTGGGCAAGATAGGCCATTACCACCGTGCTGTAATCGGTTAACTTGCTGATTTTTAACATATTTTATTTCTCGCTGCGCAAAACCTTTAAAATAGGACCCCTATAGTACTAATTATAGAGAATTGGCGCAAGGGGGGGGTATGGTGTAATTTCTGACCATATTCCTGATGTCGGGAATATGGCTTATATCGCTACAATTTCCAGGCGTTATTTGAATTATAGAATTGCACTGAAAGCCAATTGTCACAAATCTCGTCATTGCGAGCAAATGAGTGCTGGGTATACAATAGAGTACTGAGCTGTAACAACAGTAGAATAGATAAACTGCACGGAACTAGACGAATGCAGCGCGGCAATCCAGTAAAGTACTCGATTTATAAGTATCACTTTATTCTATTGATGACGGCGCGGTTATTTTCCCGCTCTTGAAATAGTGTTAAAGGGATAGAGCAGTTACATCATTATTTGAATTATAGAATTGCACTGAAAGTCAATTGTCGCAAATCTCGTCATTGCGAGCAAATGAGTGCTGGGTATACAATAGAGTACTGAGCTC
>VFJV01000159.1 GCA_009885895.1 Gammaproteobacteria bacterium | reverse complement strand
GCTTAGCTTCAATTTTTTAAAGACTCGCCTTATTCGGCGTCGAGATGGGCATTCTACTCCTTTTCTCAACTTTGTCAACACCTTTTACACCCGTTTTTACGATATTTTTCATTCTCTTTTTATGTAGAACAATAAAAAAACAACTCTTTAGCTACGCCAGAGCATATTCTACACAAACTTACTCTTATCCACCGCATAGCCACGCGCAGTGTCTACTGCCACCACTTGGTTTTGCACCAATTCCGCTAAATGCTGATCTAAGGTAAACATTCCTTCCTCGCGCCCCGTTTGCAACACCGATACCATCTGTGCGATCTTATCTTCGCGGATCATGTGTTTTAGCGCCGCATTGCACACCATGATTTCCAATGCTGCGACACGCCCCCCACCTTCTTTTTTCAATAAGCTTTGCGCTATCACCGCCGTTAAAGATTCAGACAGCATCGTGCGTATCATGGCTTTTTCTGCCGCAGGAAAAACATCGATGATACGATTAATTGCCTTGGTCGCCGAATTAGTGTGTAAGGTCGCCAACACCAAATGACCGGTTTCGGCGGCGGTCATGGCCAAGCGCATTGTTTCCAAATCACGCAATTCACCGACTAAAATAATATCCGGATCTTCACGCAAGGCAGAACGCAGCGCTTCGTTAAAGCCGCGCGTATCTCTACCCACTTCGCGCTGATTGATTAAAGATTTTTTGCTCTGGTGCACAAATTCAATGGGATCTTCTATGGTCAAAATATGTTGGGCACGATTACTATTGATAGAATCCACTATAGCCGCTAGAGTGGTTGTTTTACCCGATCCTGTAGGTCCTGTCACTAACAACAAACCACTGGGTTTATCGGCCAAGATGCTAACAATCGCGGGTAAACCTAATTGTTGCAAAGACAGTATCGTCGTTGGGATGACACGAAATACTGCCGCCGAACCGCGTTGCTGTTGAAACGCATTGACTCTAAAGCGCGCCAATTCGGGGATAGAAAATGAAAAATCTATTTCCAAGTCTTTGGCAAAAGATGCGCGCTGCGCTTCATTCATGATACCCTGTAATAGCGAGTTTAGTTCCAATGCGGTTAATGGTGGATGGTCTAATTGTTTTAACTCACCCTCCACGCGGTGCAATGGTGCCAAACCCGCGGATAAATGTAGATCGGATGCGTTGAACTCTATACAAAGCGCTAATAATTCGTTTACATTCATTGCTAGTACCTCCTTAAAATAGTGATCATAGGTTTATGAACAACATCTCTGCCAATGTAAAAACCGTACAACAACGCATTCAAGCTGCACAGAAAAAATTTTCTAAACGTGCACAGACTACCACGCTATTGGCCGTAAGTAAAAAACAATCTGTAGAGAACATAAAAGCCGCCGTGGCCGCGGGCTTGCACGCTTTTGGCGAAAACTATGTGCAAGAAGCGTTGCCTAAAATAGACGTGTTGCCACATTTAGAATGGCATTTTATAGGCGCCATACAAAGTAAAAAATGCACCGCCATCGCCGAACATTTTTCTTGGGTGCATGCACTCAGCAGTGCTGGTATTGCACAACGCTTAAACAAAGCCAGACCTATTGATGCCGCGCCCTTGAATGTTTGCATACAAGTTAATTTAGACAATAGCCACAACAAGGCCGGTATTGCGCCTAATGAAGTATTAGCATTAGCGCAGTTGGTCATGACTTTGCCTAAATTATGTTTGCGTGGTTTAATGACACTGCCCGAACCCAGCACCATTTTTGAAGACCAGCGCAAACCTTTTAGGCAATTGGCGCACCTTCTGCTAGACTTGCAGCGAGCGGGCCTGCCTGTAGACACTTTATCTATGGGCATGTCCCAAGATTATGAGGCGGCTATAGCCGAAGGGTCAACCCTGCTGCGCATAGGCACGGCAATTTTTGGAGAGCGGTAGTAACTACTCACTCATCTGCACGTCCCGTAAAGCCCAGATTGGGATGCAGGTTGTCTATAATTTTGAGGTGAAAAAACGGAGTTTATATGGGCATAAATGAGTATTTTTCAGCGAAAAATTACAGGCAAGATGCGCCCAATATGGGCTTTTTTCAAAAAAGGAGCAAAGAGTTATGCAACATAAGAATATTACTTTCATAGGCTCTGGCAACATGGCTGCAGCCTTAATACGCGGATTAATCAGCGCCCACTACCCTGGCCAATGCATCACTGCGCACGATATAAATCCAGAAAAGTCACAGGCGCTGGCAACGGAATTGGGTATACGCCACGAAGCCGATCCCACTTTGGCGGTTAAAAATGCAGCCTTTATTGTGCTTGCAGTTAAACCCAACGCGCTTGTGGCCGCTTGCCAGCCTTTAAAAGATCACCTGCAGCACAAGCCCTGCATTATTTCGGTTGCCGCTGGCGTGCAATTAACCACCATTGCGCGTTTCTTAGAAACCGATGCTTTGGCCATGGTGCGCAGTATGCCCAACACGCCCGCGTTGATTGGCTGTGGCGCTACGGGTTTATATGCCAACCCCAATGCCAGTCATGCAGACTGCGAATGGGCAGAATCTTTTTTCCGCGCCGTAGGTATAGTCCATTGGTGTACAGAAGAAGGCGCTTTAGATGTCATCACCGCTTTATCGGGCAGCGGCCCTGCCTATATTTTTTTAGTCATGGAAGCAATGGCAGACGCTGCTATGGCGTTAGGCTTGGATGCAGCACTTGCCAAAACCTTTAGCATTCAAACTGTTTTGGGTGCGAGCCGCGTTGCTTTAGAAACAACGCATCCGCTCTCGGAATTACGCAAACAGGTAACGTCTCCAGGCGGCACCACGGAAAAAGCCTTGGCTGTTTTAGAACAAGGCGATTTGAAGGCTTTGTTTGCACGCGCTATGAAAAGCGCTTGTGATCAAGCCAAAGTACTCTCTACTCAATACGATAATTTATAGGGGCTATGTTATGTACGCATTAGAGGCGGCCTTATTGTTTTTGTGTCAAACTGTTCTTACCTTGTGCATCGCCGTGTTACTGTTGCGCTTTTGTTTACAACTGTCTGGCAAGACACCCCGCAATATCATCACGCAATGGATAGGTAAAATCACTAACCCCGTGCTAAGACCCTTGCAATACCTACTACCCGTTTGGAAAGGATTCGACAGTGCCAACTTAGTACTCTGCCTAGGGATCAATATGGGCAAAACCTTTATCTACGGTTGGATTAAAGTGGGCATGGCGTTGCCGCTGCTCAGCATCTTCATTTTTTCTTGTGGGCAACTCTTTCAATTTACGCTGCACCTGTACGGTATGGCCATTATTGCGCAAGCAGTATTAAGCTGGGTTAATCCATCGCCTAATCCCTTGAGTGGAATTTTATATAGCTTAACGGCGCCTCTACTGAATTTAGCGCGTCGCTTTATTCCACCGATTGGGGGCATGGACTTAAGCCCTATTCCCGTTTGGTTAGGCTTACAGTTACTGAATATTTTGATTGCAGCGCCGATCATGAGGGCTTCTTTGTGGATGCTGTGAGGCTTGTGTGAATGTAGGGGCAGACCCCCGTGTCTGCCCTTTTTTGAAGACGTTTGTGTTTGTCTTATTAGGGCGAACACGGAGGTCCGCCCCTACGATAAATTACTTTTCTTCCACCACAATAACTTTCACACTGCCCATTACATCAATGTGCAATTGCAGAGGAATATCGTATTCGCCTACCGTGCGCAGCGCACCATCGGCTAGATGGACTTCTTGTTTCTTAACGGCCACACCCGCATCGGAAATGGCACGGGCAATATCACGTTCGGATAAAGAGCCGTACAATTTACCTTCGCTGGCACGCGCTGCGATGGTTACCACCACGCCGAGCAAAGCTTTAGCGCGCTCTTCAGCCTGAACCAATGCAGCTGCCGCCGCTGCTTCAAACTCAGCGCGTTTTTGTTCAAATTCGGCCAAAGCCTTATCAGTTGCCCTAACGGCTTTACCGTAAGGCACTAAAAAATTACGGCCGTAACCTCTGCGCACCCGGACTTTATCGCCCAAATTACCTAATTTATGTACTTTTTCAAGCAAAATGATTTCCATTGTGCACCCCTGTTATTCGTGTTGATCGGTATAAGGCATTAACGCCAAGAAACGTGCGCGCTTAATGGCCACAGCCAATTTGCGTTGAAATTTAGCAGAAGCACCTGTAATACGGCTAGGGACTATTTTACCTGTTTCGGTAATATAGCGGCGTAATACATGCAATTCTTTATAATCGATAGCGCTGACAGCCGATTTTTGAATTCTTCTCATGGTGTGTCTCCTATTCGCGTTCATTTAATTCGGGCATGGGTGCGGAAGCTGCGTGAGATTCGCCCCCCATCATAACCGAAGGTTCCGTTATGGCCTTGTCTTTGCGTATCACTAAGTTACGCAAAATGGCATCGTTAAAACGGAAAGTGTGGGTTAATTCTTCCAAAGCCGCTTCTGTACATTCTATGTTCATTAAAACATAATGCGCCTTGTGTACTTTATTGATTTGGTAAGCCAATTGACGTCGACCCCAATCTTCCAAGCGATGTACCACGCCACCGTCGCGAGTAATGACACCGCGGTAACGTTCGATCATTCCCGGAACTTGCTCGCTCTGGTTGGGATTGACTAAAAAAATAATTTCATAATGCCGCATAAAAGCGTTCCCCTTATGGTTGCGCCCCGTTGTGGGACTTACAGCCTTAAAACACCGTGCTTTAAGGCAAGGATTATCGTTGTTGCTGCTCCAAAAAGAGCCAGAATAACGAAAGAGGTCCATTGTACAGACTCCCTAAACCAAATGCAAGCGCATTATTTTATCCCTCTATTATTACAAATCGGGCTTGCCTGGGTTTTTACGATGCAGCACAATACCCTAAACTTAGCTTTTGGAAAATAAAAAATATTCTGTAAGTCAGAAAAACGATTCCTAGGCGTATTTTTTGTAAGCTTTTGAAATAATTACACATAATTCCTGTCTGCTCTACTCTAGCAGCAAATTTTGTGTTATTCTGCTTGCCGAAACCATAACTAAAAAACTGCAACTGAAGGTAAGGAACGCTTAAGGATAAGATCTCTTCCAAAGGGACATTACACATTAAATTAATTATAAAGAGGTAAATTATGGCCGCACAGCCCCACAAAGTTCGTTATATTGTTTTAAAAAACGCAACGCATGAAGTACAGATCCCCTGCGATCAACGCCCAGACGCTAAGGCCATTCATAGAGCCTTACTTAGTTTAGAAAACGCACACAAACCCCTATTAAGAGAAGATGGTAGAAATAATACTTACTTTATCAGTCCCAATGTAGTAGACCGCGTAAAAAAAATTAATGAAGATTATACTCTAGAGCTCACTTCTGCGAAACCAGAAGGTGCCAGTTTTTATTTTGAAATAACGGAAGAGCCTAATCAAAACGGTGACCTCACTATAGTAAAAATGGATCTATTGGTAGATGCGGTTCGGCATCGCTTGCCTTTGTCCGACGATGAACAGAGAAAAATTAAAAAAAAGGTAGAGATACAGGTACTCTCACGAAAATTTCTTGCACAGCGGCAAAAACGTGCCGGGGAATGTGTGGATGAGTACAATTTTAGCGACAGAGTCGATTTTCTTATTGCTGAAAGTCTTCATCAGCAAGAAAAACAGACTGCTGAGATCTGCATTTATCCAACTACAATATGGACTACAAGTACCCAAGCCCAACGTACCACTGGTATAAGGGGTATTACGCCGGAAGATATGCCGATTGAGCGTATAGAAGAGGATTCGAACAAAAACCGTGGCCGTATCCTTATCAAGGATACCCTAGAAACCCAAAAGCCAATACATGACACCTTACTCCCTTATCTGATCTGTGAATATAATGTAGGCACAAAACAATTTTTGGGAGCAACTCTGCATTACCCCATTAAAAGAAAACGCAATATAGATAAAAAAGAAGGTGCAAAAACTATAGAATCGCACTCTCTCAGCCCTGAGGAAATGGATGAGATCTTATACAGCCCAGATCCACAAATAGCCATGGCAGAATTGTTCGAGAAAAAAATTCCACAACATATGTTATTGGCCAGTCCTTTTGCTCAAGCAAAGAAGAGACCAGCAGGCGTTTTCATATTAGAAACGAATAACAATCTTCCCCCTCTGAAAGGCTCTGTTTCTGCAACCACTCATTTTATTTTTGAGCTCACAGCCCCCATTCAGTTAGATCCTGAAAAGCAAAAACGGAAAGAGCAAGAACGAAAAAAATCCTCCAAAAGAATGACGGTTGCTTTCAACCAACAAGAATTAGCACTATTAAACGAATCCTTTACGATGGATGATATGCACAATGAAGAGGAAAGTGACAATGAAAAACCAGAATCATCAAGAAAGCATGAAGCGGCGGCTGCTTATACATTTGATGTTTACCACAATCTTGAATTGGGTACTGTGCAAAAAGGCCAAGCTCAATTTTATCTGATAAGGGCAATTATTGTGCACGATAGAAAAACAGGCGCAGCACAAAAGCTTGACCTTAAACAGTGTGAGAATGTCGATGTCGCTATCGCCGAGGCCATGTTAGCGCTGGTACAGGCGAATAAAGATCTATCTCCGGATAATAGCATTGAATTAGAATATCAGATTCTGAAGAGAGCGTTGACCGCGATGGCACTAAAAGAAGCAGAAGTGGATATGTCCGCTAATACAATCGATGCGAATAAATTGGAACTCGCTAAGACAGTTAGCACGTTTCCGAAACAGCTACTGGATGGTGCTGGCCTAGCCAATTTCAAGGCCGTACTTGCTTTTGACACACTACAAAGATTATCAAAACAGCCTGCTATTCATGCTTTAACGGACACAGGCATTAACGCTTTAGAGAAACAACGTAAAACTAAATTTGCTGCATTAACTGATTTTCAATACGATGATCACGATGCATTCAAGGGGCAATTAACACTGCTTGCAACTTGTATAGAAAACAGATGCGAGAGCGAGAGCAACGGCTACTCCAAAGCAAGAGAATCATTAGAGAGATTAAAAAAGGCAATACTTCATCCCTATGTAAGCAAGAACTCTGTTAACCCACAATTGCTGCTGGCTTTAGATGCTTTGCTTCGCAGCCTTCCGCGATCAGATGCGGATGTTGTCCCGCTAATTACGGCTGTGATTAACCGTATCGGTGAAAGACATGCTATCGATCTTCAGACAACTGCAGTTTCATTCGCCACCTTAGACCTCTCTGATAAAAAAAGCGGCGAAGCAACATTCCAACACTGCGTTGTCTTATTGGAAGCGGTCTATACAGCTGAACAGTGTATTACCAGCGAAATCACAGCTGCTTTTGAAACCTTAAAGGCTGACCCCTCTACATTGTATGCCACCAATTGGGTTAATCCACAATGGATAGCGAATTTTAACGGTATCCATGCGCACTTACAAAATCCTGCTGCTAAACAGCTTGCTGAAGCCGCATTGAAGCAGTTACAAGTACAACATAATAAAGATGTCGAAAAGATGGAAGGCGAAATGCCTAAGGATTTATCAACAGATGAGGCCTTGGAAAAGGCATGCGCTGCATTTAAGCTTCTTATATCGCTTGTATTTCGAGGAGATCCGGCTGCACTGAAACATTTACAGGAAATATGGCTTACGATATTAATGCTTGAAAAAGCCCCTCGCATCAATGGTCTGATCAATCTAAGGTTAATGGAACAATTAGAACAATTAGCCACTCAGAGTGAAAATACAACCATATCAAACAGCGCAAGATCCTTTTTAGAAAAATTGACTGCTCAATATAAGCAGGATCTAATAGAAAATGAAGCAAAAATCGAGGCGGCTAAAAAGAAGCATCTGACTATACGGAAAGAAATCTCTGGTTTATGGCGCAACTTTGAGGATAAAGTCAGGATCAGCCGTTGTGAAAGCGGTATTACGTATAGAAAAAAAGAACAAAAACCTGAAGAAAATTTTAGCAAACGACAAGAGGCATTAACAGACTTTTTATCTGCCCCAAATATAACCGTACTGTTGTTTTTACAAAAGGACCAGTCTACGCGGGAAGAACTTTTAAAGAAGATTAAGGCCTTTACAGATTCTTTGCTTGCCTTGTCGCGCCCAGAAATAGGGTTTCGTCGAACCTATCCCAATGAGGCATTCTACCAGCAAATGAAGAAGTTATGCGACACATTAGAGAAGGAATGCATGGATTTTCTATCCACAGATATTGATACACAAGCTAGCAGTCCGAGCCCCTCTCCGAGCCCGTCTCCGAGCCCGTCTCCGAGCCCGTCTCCGAGCCCCTCTCCGAGCCCCTCTCCGAGCCCATCTTCGCCTAACACCCCAATCTTGCCAGCGCAACAAGCTGTAAACCTACTTTCAAATCAAGCTGATCTGCCAGCACGCGATTCAACCGGCAGCACACAGGTAGAAGACCACGATTTGATTTCAATAGACCCCTCCTCCTTTGCATCTCCTCAAGGGAATATACCTCCAACACAAACAGATTTAGACCCATTTTCAACATGGACTAATCTGCCCGCTTCAACAACAACAGATTTTGATGATTTTTTTAACTCATCTGTTTCAGCAGGGGAAAGCAGTAGTCCTCAGCCAATGCCTACTCCACCGCCAATGCCTCCTCGTCCGATCCAGCCTATATCATCCCCTTCACCTTCACCTTCGCCTTCGCCTTCGCCTAGCAGCCTGTCTTTATCTATTCCTCCTTCATCTCCTTCATCGAACAGGAGTGATGACGACGAAAAGAAAGAGAAAACTATCCGCCCCACCCTCTCTTTTCTAGCGGATATTAGTAATAGGAGAAAAAACGCTGGCCATTCTAATTCGTCTTCCGATGAAGAGGGAAAAGTAGCACCTCCTTCCCCAAGGCAATTAACTAGAGAAAGAAGTAAAACTGTAGACCCGTCTTCTCTGAAAACGCTACTATCTAATAGTATCGTAGTAAGACGTAAGGCTACTGGAAGTGGGAGTGGGAGTGAAGCTGAAAGTAACGAGCAGGATTGGGAGGAAGACAACGGAAACAGTGCTGATAGCCAGTCTTTCTTCTCCGCTCCCAGCACATCTGCTGAAAACGCCTCCGAAACCCCTCCGCGCTCTGACTCGTCGCCTTCCAGCCCAAAAAAATAACGGGCAATAACCCCATCCCCCACCCTTGCAGATGCAAGGGTGGGGATTTTTCCCTCTTTGAAATTTCAACATGGGCATCCGGCCGGGTTTAAAACCCTCCTATCTTAAACCTTTAATCTTCTAAACACCAGGCATTCGCTACAGTTGAACTGCCCGCTATCAAATGCGTAGCGTTTATATTTAAAGGGCGGCTTGCACACGTCCAACGGTTCTTAGTCCTAATAGCCCTCTTCTAACTGAATTCCATTGTGAATGCGATCGTATATTTCTAAGCGGTGCACCGAAATATCTTTGGGTGCTTCTACGCCCAAACAGACTTGGCTGTGCTTAATTTTCAGCACAACAATGCGTATGTC
>VFJV01000073.1 GCA_009885895.1 Gammaproteobacteria bacterium | reverse complement strand
GTATAAGGAAATTCTCCGGTGGGCCGCCCATTGGCTATGGCTTCTATGTAGGCTTCAACATCCAGGCCTTTTGGGCTGGGCATTTCTTCCTTAAGATAGCGTAAATTTTCCGCCAAAGCAGGAAGCAACCTTTTATCCCAAGACGTGCCCAATAGCATTTTGGCCTTTATCGGGTTGAATTCTTCTTTAAGCAGAATCTTGTAAAAATATTCTTTCACTGGGGTGCTTATTCTAGGGTTAACCTCTGTAGTTGAATTAAAAAAATTTGCAGAACATTTTTTTACAGTGAGTTTATCGCCAAATGAAAAATTAAAAATAAATAGATATGCTTCGAACGTTTCTTGTTCTGAGAGTATATCTGGATTGGGTTTTGTTTTAGAAACAGCGACTCCCAACATAGGGGGGCTTATGGATTCTTCTTTTAAAGATGAAGGAAAACCTAATGGTGACGGTCGCAACGCACACTCATAAGATCCGTTTTTAGGAGGGCTACGCTTTTTTTCTGTAGTGGGCGCTGGAATGGAGGTGCCCGGAGGCGTTTTTGCTTTCTGAGGGGTAGGGGGGGAGAGTTTAGATGAGTAAATTTTGGTCATGTCCGCGGGTTTGGGGCATGCATTTTGTATAGGAGAGCTGGATGCTGAAAACCTTCTAGGTGAGACAGCGGCACTGCTCAATGGAGCGCTAAAAAATCTTTGAGCAGTAGCGGTAGACAAAGGTGGTAGGTTACTGCTAGAAAACACGGGGACAACGGTTCGAACTACGTTTTTTTTCACACCAGGTCCTATTTAATATGGTTCTGTCGCAAATAATTTTGCTGGCTCCGATCATCATAAGATAAATTTTCTCAGAACACAACCAAACTATTTGGCCCCCGAAATCTACTTTTTTAAGCATTCCGGCCTTTTTTATGTTAAAATAAACCCAACCATTACATAGGGAGTTTGGCATGAAAACAACATTTTTGATTATTTTTTGTTCTATTTTAACCCTGGCAGGATGTTCCAGTACCTCGACTACAAAAACAAGTGGCCCGGAAGAGACTGCTCATAGCTCGGAAGCTAAGAAAAATTCAATTTACGATGGGGTTCCTGTCGCAAAAGTAACCCGGTGCATGGGCCCGCCCGCATTCACCTTCTCGGCGGATGGCAGCAACTACATGCGTTATTTTACCCCCAGTCGCTGTGAAGTGCTGTTTGTTATAGATAAGACTACACAAAATGTAGTGGATATGAAATACCTATTTCCGCATGCATTTACAAGGTATGGGTATTCAGTGAAGGAAAAGCAATGTCCCCTGGCCCAAAAACAATGTTTGTTAAGCTAAACATCTCTAAGCTGTTTGCGCATGCGGTATGGCTAAGAGCCTAGCTTCTTTAAGGTAATGAATATGATGGTTCAAAGAATACTCTTGGCACTGTGCTTGTGCTTTGCAGCAACCCTCTATGCCCAAAACACACCCGAAGAATTGCTCGCGGCAGCATTAAATAGTTACCATACATTGCAAGCCGACTTTAATGAGAAAACTTCCGCAACTACAGGGGAAGTCATCGAAACAAACCACGGCGATATTGCGTTTCAACGACCCGATCTATTCCGCTGGTATAGTATGACTCCAAGTCGCCAGTTGATCATCAGCACGGACCAAAAACTCGCCATTTACGATGTGGATTTAGCGCAAGTCACCTATAAAAAGGGTGATGAGCAATACGGTGCGACGCCGGCGTTATTATTAAGCGGGAATGTAGCGCAATTAAAACAACATTACTGGATTAAAACTTGCCCTGATACCGCGGCAAATTGTTACCAATTATTAGCCAAAGATGATAATGATGTGTTTAAACAGCTAAGCATTACCTTCAGGAAGGGTATTTTAAAAACCATGGTCATCGATAATAATTTAGACCAGACTACGGAAATTGAATTTAGCAATGTAAAAATAAATGCGACATTGGATCCTAACTTGTTTAAACTGGCTTTGCCTTCAGATGTAGATGTAGTGCAATAAGTTATGAGTCTACCGCTAGCGACACTACAACGTCCACAAACAATCGAGGATTTAATTGGACAAACGCATCTATTAGCACCGACGAAGCCTTTTCGCATCGCCTTAGAAAAAGGGCAATTGCATTCTTGTATTTTTTGGGGTCCGCCCGGAACAGGTAAAACCACTTTAGCGCAATTAATGGCGCAAAAAACAAAGGCCCATTTCATTAAAATATCCGCTGTTTTTTCAGGGGTTAAAGAAATACGCGAAGTCTTGAGTCAAGCGCAATTAAAATTAGATAGCGACCAGCAAAAAACCATTCTTTTTGTAGATGAAATTCATCGATTTAATAAAGCGCAACAAGATGCCTTTTTGCCTTATATGGAAAATTGGCACGACGCATGGTGCGTATGGCCGTAGAAGACATAGGCAATGCCGATCCCCGGGCTTTAACACAGGCCTTAGAAGCCTGGCAAACCGTAGAGCGCTTAGGGCAGCCGGAAGGGGAGTTGGCACTAGCACAAAGCGTCACGTATTTAGCCATTGCCGCTAAAAGCAATGCAGTTTACACGGCTTTTGCAGCCGCGCGCGCTTTTGTGACAGAAAAGGGTAGTCTAGAGGTTCCTTTACACCTACGCAATGCGCCTACCCACTTGATGAAAACGCTAGATTATGGTAAAAAGTATCGTTACGCTCATGATGAACCACATGCGTATGCCGCAGGCGAAAATTATTGGCCAGAAGGGGTGAAAGCGCAATCCTTTTATGAACCCACCGATCGTGGTTTGGAAACGAAGATCGCTGAAAAAATGGCTTTTTTGAAAAAACTGGACGAATTATCTCATTAAGGTAAAAATATGTTAGATCCGAAATTATTGCGTGAACAAACTGATGTCGTTGCTAAAAAATTAGCGACCCGCGGTTTTGTATTAGATGTGGCTGTATTTCATGCGCTGGAAGGTGAGCGTAAAACATTGCAGGTTGAAACCGAAAAACTTCAAAATGAGCGCAATGTGCATTCCAAAAACATAGGGATCTTAAAAGGGCAGGGGAAAGATGTAAGTGCTGTTTTAGAAGACGTCAATCGGCTAGGCGACACCTTAACACAATTAAGCCTAGATTTAAGTGCAGTTCAAGAAAAATTACATAATTTTTGCGCCCAAATGCCTAATATTCCACACAATTCCGTTCCTCTAGGGAAAAGCGAAGACGATAATGTGGAAGTAGCACGTGTAGGGACTCCCAGAGCGTTTTCTTTTCCCGTAAAAGATCATGTGGCTTTAGGCGAAGCCTTAGGACAAATGAGCTTCGAGAAAGCGGCGAAATTAACCGGTTCGCGCTTTGTGGTGCTAAACAAGCATTTGGCTAAAATGCAACGCGCCTTAATACAGTTTATGTTGGACATACACCTCAATGAAAATGCTTACCAAGAGTTTTATGTGCCTTATCTAGTGAATGCCGATTCTTTGTTTGGTACAGGCCAACTTCCCAAGTTTAAAGAAGATTTATTTAACACCACAGCAGGCTATAGCTTAATCCCCACAGCAGAAGTGTCTTTAACCAATTTAATGCGCGATGAAATCGTTCCTGAAGATGAATTACCCTTGCAATGGACCGCACACACACCTTGTTTTCGCAGTGAGGCGGGGGCTTATGGCAAAGATACACGCGGCATGATACGACAACATCAATTTGAAAAAATAGAATTGGTTTGGGTATGCCACCCAGATGAATCCTACCAATGCCTTGAAAAATTAAGATTGCACGCCGAAACCATTTTACAACGCTTAGAATTACCCTATCGCATATTATCCTTGTGCACGGCAGACATAGGTTTTTGCTCTGCTAAAACCTACGATTTAGAAGTCTGGCTGCCCGCACAAAATTGCTATAGAGAGATTTCTTCTTGCACTAACACTGAAGCCTTTCAAGCGCGCCGCATGCAAGCGCGTTTTCGTAGTAGTAAAACAGGCAAACCCGAGTTAGTGCACACCTTGAATGGTTCGGGTTTGGCCGTAGGGCGCACACTGGTTGCGATAATGGAAAATTATCAAGATGAAGCCGGCAATATCCATATTCCAAAAGCCTTACAACCTTATATGGGTGGCTTGGCCGTGATTGAGAAATAAAACATTAAGGAGGGGCTGGATTGAAAGCCTCTTTTTTTGTGCCTTCTGCTTTTTTGGCGTTTGAAAAAATACCTGGGCCTATATCACTGCCTATTACTTGCTGAACACTCTGTTTGAACCGGTTTTTTTCTTCATCGTTCTTATCTATCCGCTCTTTTCTTGCCAATGCATGAATTGAATGAACTGTTGTGGCAATAGTGTCTGGCGCTTTGGCTGGGCTTTTATCGTTAAAGCTACAATAATCAGATAACCATTGAAATAATGGTTTTATATCGCCAACAATAGGCTCTGCTACTAGTTGAAACACAGATGGCCCGTTCATTGAATTTGAAAAATTTACCACACAATCGCCAGTTTTCATATCCATAGCACAAAATGAAATAGAGCCCGAATTATTTCCCCAATGAAAGGCAATAGCCTTTTCTTGGTCGCTGTAAACCCCCATCCCCAAACCCCATTGGACGAATGAAGTTTCGGGTGAGATCGTTGGGGGTAGCGCTGATAGAGTGCCGGTCAGTAATGTTGATTTAAGATAATCATTTTTAAAGCAATACTGTAGAAAGCTGATGTAGTCCTTCGCGGTTGTAAGCAGACCTCCAGCAAGAACGCCACGCGAATCATCTTGTAATAGTGGTAAAGGGACATTTTTCATGTGCGCTTTAGCAACTTCTAGCCGAGCACCCTTGAGCAGGCCGTCTGGCAGCGGGCTAAAGGTAGAGCGTTTCATGTTAGCCTTTTTAAAGAAATCTTGGGCAATCTCTTCCCACTTTTCACCTGTTTTTTTTTCAACAACCTGCTGTAAAAAATCAAGCGCTACCCCTGAATAGGTAAATCTAGTGTTAGGCGGTGCTATAAATTTTGTTCCATCATCACCATCCTGGCCGTAGTTTGCTAGACCAGAACATTGCCCAATAACCATGCGAGTTGTAAGCGTTCGATAATAAGGGTCTTGACTAAGTTCTAATGGGCCATAGTCAGCAATATCTGCTAGAGGGTTGTCTAAATTCCATTTACCCTGATCAACCAAATCTAAAATAATAGCGGCTGATACAGGTTTACTGAGGGATGCTGCTTGAAATAAAGTACGTGTGTCTACAGGGCTTGGTGCAGATGTATCGCGCTTTCCCCAAGCCACGGCATGGCGGGAGTCTTCTTGACACCAAGAAAAAGATAATGCTGGAATATTTGCATTATCAAGTAGTTCTTCCATTAAGTCTGATTGTTTTGTCATAAAATATTAGGGCTAAATTAAATGTATTTTATGGCGGAGTACACTTAGGTAGTGCATATGGATTTGGGATAGAGGGTCTATTAGCGCTTGCTCCATCCTTCCTGTCACCGGCTGATTTATTTTGATCAGCAAGCGGATTATTTAACCGTTGTATAAAAGCATCGCGATGATTAGGATCATCGATTTTCACCTGTAATTCATTGTTAATAATAGCGGCGCTATATTTTCTCACATCGACCTTCTGGTCTTTCAATTCTTGCTTAACTTGTGCAAATATAGTTTGAGCAGACAAAAGAAAGTTCCTTTTTGACTGAGCTGTTAGGCCAGTTTGATATTCTAGCTTAATGGATAATGTTGGTGATGTAACACTATCTTCAGATCCTAGACCCTGTGCGTTTGTTTCAGTATCGCTGGGATCACCGCCGCCAGCACCGCGGCAACGACATCGCTTAGCCCCTGCAGCATCGCAGGCAGTACAACCAGAATTTCCTTTGGTAGCGACTATAAATCTAGGCCTGTCGATTTTTTCCTCTTTTTTATTAGACATATGAAATACCTCAAAGAAAGACTTTGTATCGATTATACACTGTTTAATTTCTTAATGCAATGAGGTGGATCTGAATTCTGGAGCAAAGAGTTTCAAATTAAAACGTTTAAAATCAATTCATTGCGCTTCAAGAGGGAGATTATGGATCTATTTTAGATTAATTACTGAGTTTTGCCGTCAAATTACAATAGAAATACCTGGGTTTGGGATGGTCCTATTCATGATTTTTCATTCCTTAGCTTCAGTTACCACATAAAAAATTTGGCTGGTGCTATTGTCAGCTTTTTGCATGTTCCATGGTCGTATAGAGACAAATTCTATGGACATCAGCATACGCGCGTCGAAGGCTTTGGGCAGCATCTTAAAATTCCAGACTTCTTCACCACCAGAGCCTGCTAAGGCAAGGTTGCTTGCAGTGTATTCTTGCCCCATTACTTTTAACCAAGTATTAGGCCATGTTTTTAAATACCAGCCATAACCTGTAGTAGGATTGCTTTTTAGGCGTATGCTGAATTCAGGATGGTCGGCACTCACTGTGATAGCACGTGTGGCATCGGTATAAGGATCGCTTGCCGCTGTAACCATAGTAGAGGCGGGTAGCGGCGTTTGTTCAGCAGCCCAAAGCGAATAGGCTAAAAATAGCCCTGCTAGTAAGCTTACTCGCCAAAACGTCATCATACTATTAACTCCCCATCATGGCGCCGCTCAGGGCTCCACCCGAAGCAAGAACACGATTTTGAACATAATAACTATCATCTGCGCTTGAATTAGGATGGGGTGCTGCGCTTATTTCCACATTGCTGTGCGCAGGTTTAACCGCTGCTGGCTTATTTGCTACAGGCTGCGCCGGATTTTTATTTACCGGTTGTTCGGTGCATGCTGCCAATACTAAACATCCCGCAATTAAGGCTGCTTTATGGAAAATACCCATGATAAAAATCCTTTTTAAACGCAATAGGATATGACTATACGCGAGTGAATTTTATAAAGCAATAGATATACTCTGCGCATTTGATTTTTAGGGGGTGTTGCCTGCACCCATCTCGCAACAGTCATGTAGAATACTACACTCCTGTTGCTCGAGGGTTTGGCGCCTACCCTAAAAACCAACTGCTATGAGTATATACTCTGCGCATTTGATTTTTAGGGGGTGTTGCCCGCACCCATCTCGCAACAGTCATTAGGCTAGTTCCTTTTTACATTATTTAATGTTACATTGTTATCTACTTTTACATAAGGCGCAAACGGTATGCTAGGGATAACGGTCTTCATCATAGGCTTATTGCTATTATCGTACCATCAACGTAGTGCCATTTATTATTCCATTTATGCCACTTTAGCCTGCTTATACGCCAGTTTTTACGCCTCTTTCGGCGTCCTGCTTCTTACAGGGATCCTTTGGGGGGGGTGGTTAGTATTATTTCAATGGGGTTTCTTACGCCGTCGCCTGTTAACGCCGTTATTATTTCGCCTTTATAAAAGAACGCAACCCAAATTATCCCGCACCGAGACCGAAGCTTTGGCCGCGGGGACTGTAGATTGGGATGCCGAACTCTTTAGGGGAAACCCTGATTGGCAAAAATTATGGCATAAAAGATTAACTGTATTATCAGCAGAAGAAAACGCTTTCCTACACGGGCCTGTCAATGATTTATGCGCACAAATGGCGGCTTATCCCTTTTTAGCGGTAGAAAATGATCTGCCTAAAGACGTCTGGGAAAGCCTAAAAAACCAGGGCTTTTTTGGCTTACTCATTGCGAAAAAATATGGTGGTTTGGCTTTTTCTAAAACCGCTGTAGCGGTAATCCTAGGCAAAATTGCTTCTTGTAGTAATGTTTTAGCGGCCATGGTATCTGTGCCCAATTCCCTAGGGCCCGCAGAGTTATTAAGCACTTACGGTACAAAAGAGCAAAAAAATTATTATTTACCCCGTTTAGCCAAAGGCATAGAAGTGCCTTGTTTTGCTTTAACCAGCCCTGAAGCGGGATCCGATGCCGGTGCAATGCCAGATTATGGAATTGTTAGTGAAGGAAAATGGCAAGGACAAAGTATTATCGGCATTACACTTACTTGGAATAAACGCTATATTACCTTAGCGCCTAAAGCCACGCTATTGGGTCTGGCCTTTAAATTATACGATCCAGAAAGCCTGCTTGGCGAAAATTCTTATATAGGCATCACTTCGGCGCTAATACCCACTCATCATCCTGGAGTGATCATTGGCCGCCGTCACTTTATAGGCAATGGCGTATTCATCAATGGGCCCACTTCAGGGCAGGATGTATTCATTCCGCTAGAGTGGATCATCGGTGGGGTAGCACAAAAAGGCCAGGGTTGGCGTATGTTAACCGAAAGTTTATCGGCAGGACGTGCCATGGCTTTACCCGGTGTTTCTTTAGGCAGCGCCTATGCCCTCACACTTGCAACCAGTGCGTATGCCTTCATACGTAAACAATTTAAAACCTCTATAGGTCGCTTTGAGGGCGTACAAGAAAAAATGGCCTTAATGGCAATGGGCTTGTATCAGACAGAAGCCATGACCTATGTCACCTTAAGTGCTATCGATCAAGGCGAAAAACCCAGTGTACTCTCGGCTATCGTAAAATATTATGCTACCGAAAATGCGCGTGTAGCCACACACTGCGCCATGGATGTGCATGGTGGCAAAGGCATTTGTATGGGGGCACGAAATTATTTATCCGATGCCTACCAACTAAGCCCTGTAGGCATTACGGTTGAAGGGGCAAACATCTTAACGCGCAATATGATTATTTTTGGACAAGGGGCTATACGTTGCCATCCTTATGTGAATGCCTGTATACAGGCTATCAATAACAGCGATACAAAACAGGGGTTAATAGATTTCGACAAAGCCATATGGGGACATATAGCCCATTTTATTTCTTTATGGCCACGAATTCTCTTTCAAAGTTTAAGTGGCGGATGGTTGATCTGGCCGCAACAACATCCTTACTGGCGCGTCCTTCAAAAAATAACCCTAAGAAGCAATCGTTTTGCCTTATTAACGGAACTTTGTTTTTTAGTGTATGGTGGAAAATTAAAATTTGCCGAGCGTGTGTCTGCACGCATGGCAGATAACCTCATTCATTTATATGGCGCAAGTTGCATTCTAAAATACAGCCAAGAAAAATTAGACGCGCCATTATGGACTAAAAACATGGCTGAACAATTAAATGTGGCTTGTCTTAATGAAAATATATTTTCTATAGATAAAGCCGCAGCCGATCTCATTAGCCAATTGCCGCATCGCATTTTAGCAAAATGTCTATCTTTTCTCTGTTTCCCTTTCGGCCGAAAACGGCTGAGTGTGTCCGATAAACAGAAAAAAACCATAGCCGAAGCCCTGTTGATGCAGCAGGCCATGGCACAAGGCATAGGGGGTAAAATATATGTGGGCGAAAAGGCCAATAGCGTATTGGCCCAATTAGTGCAAACCCATCAGGAAGCCTTGTTGTGTGAGCCATTGCATCAAAAATCAAAAGACAATTCTATTACAGTAGAAGAAAAATTACGTTTAGAAGCCTTAGAAAAAGCCATCGCCAATATCATTGCGGTAGACGATTTTACAGCACATGCATTTTCACGGGTTCAGGAGAATTTATTGTGAGCATTATCCTCTTGTGTCTAGCCTTGCTGATAAACAACAGCGTATTGGGGTTTTATAAGGCTGGCAAAATGGTGTATGCCATCGCCGTGTTTATTTTTTTAAGTGTATTGTTGGGCCTATTACACGCAAACTTAATGGCGGCAAGCCTAAGCCTGTTGATCTATGGTATTATATGCACGGTGTTTCTATTCACGCCATTGCGCCGCTTGTTGATTATAGAACCGCTGTTAGCGCTATATGCTAAGAAAATACCCGCATTATCTACCACTGAGCGCACCGCTATGGCTTCTGGAACGGTTTCGTGGGACGGCGAATTATTCTCCGGAAAGCCGAACGAAACAGTGCTATTGAACTATTCTAAGTCAACCCTGAGTGTTGATGAAAGCGCCTTTCTAGAGGGACCCGTTGAAGAACTCTGTACCAAACTCGATGCTTGGGGCATTCAATTTCAAGAGGGTGATTTACCCCCCCCAATATGGCAATTTGTTAAAGACAATGGCTTTTTAGGCCTCATTATTCCTAAGCATTATGGTGGAAAAGAATTTTCTGCTTATGCGCACAGTCGTGTTATCATTAAATTGGCCAGCGTCTCACCGGTCGCTGCGGTTAGTGTCTGTGTACCCAATTCCCTAGGACCTGCTGAGTTGCTCTTACACTATGGAACACAAGAGCAAAAAGACTATTATTTACCGCGCTTAGCGCAAGGAATAGAAATACCTTGTTTTGCTCTCACAAGTCCCGTAGCCGGATCTGACGCCACGAGTATCATTGATAAAGGTATTGTCTGTGTAGACATCATCGATGGGCAAAAAATATTGGGTATGCGTTTAACTTGGAATAAGCGTTATATTACCTTAGCACCTATTGCGACTCTAATCGGACTTGCTTTTAAATTGTATGACCCCGAACACCTATTAGGTGAAATAGAAAATTTAGGCATTACTTGCGCGTTAATCCCTAGACAAACGGCGGGCGTAATCATCGGCAGACGTCATTTACCCAATAATATTCTTTTTCAAAATGGCCCTATACAAGGTCAGGATGTATTTTTACCCTTAAATGCCATTATTGGCGGCACCGCACAAATAGGGCAGGGTTGGAAAATGTTGGTGGAATGTTTATCGGTAGGCCGTGCTATTTCTATTCCATCAATGAGTATAGGTGCCTTAAAATCCTGTGTAGCCTATGGCGGTGCCTATGCTACCATACGCCAGCAGTTTAAACATTCGCTGGTGGATTTTGAAGGCATACAAGCGGCTTTAGCAAAAATAGGCGGTTTAACGTATATTGCCGATGCCGCAGAAGAATTGGCAACGAGCTTAATCGACCAGAAAGAAAAGCCCTCGGTTATTTCGGCTATAGTGAAATATCAAGTATCTGAAATGGCACGCACAGCCGTGTTAAATACGATGGATATTTTGGGGGGCAAAGCTTTATGCATAGGGCCTAATAATCCTATCACGGCCTATTATCTGAGCGCGCCTATTGCGATTACAGTGGAAGGCGCAAGCATTTTAACGCGGTCTTTGGTTATTTTTGGTCAAGGATTATTTCGCTCTCATCCGTATTTATTCAAAGAAATGCAATTGGCCAGCAAAAAAAGAACAAAAGAGGTGGTTGCTCAGTTCGATACTACAGTGCTAGCACATATGCAACATATTTTACAGGTAACGTGCACAAGCTTTTGGGGCGCGCTTTCAAAGGGGCGAATGCTCAATATCGAAACTTCCTATTCCGCATTAAAAAAACCATTGCGTACATTGTCCCATTACAGCGCTGTTTTTGCCCTATTGGTAGACAGTTTAGCGTTGGTTTATGGTGGAAATTTAAAACGCAAAGAATTTTTATCGGCCCGCATGGCCGACATTTTGAATTACCTTTTTTGTGTGAGTGCCGTTATTAAAAAATTTCATGACGATGGCTTGCTCGTTGAAGAAATCCCTTTGCTAACCTGGTGTAGCCAAAGCTTATTTTATCAAGTGGAAGAAAGCATCATGGACTTATTGAGTAATTTACCTTGGTATTTACGCATTAAGCTACGGTGTATTATTTTCCCATTGGGACGACAAGCCGCCATTCCTAGCGATGCATTAGAAAAAAAGTTGGCCAAAGCCGTGGCTGAACCGTCTGCTATACGATCTAGATTAATAAACGGTATTTATTTAAGTGCCAGCGAGAAACATCCGGTGGCAAAAATCAATGCGCTTTTGCCCTTTTTCTTTGAAACAGAGACTTTATGGAAAAAATTTCTGCACTATAATAAAGGATTAATCGATCCGAGCTTAACCTGGCCAGATAGAATTCAGTTCGCTGTAAAGGCCGAGGTATTAACCACAGTAGAAGGGCAGTTGTTGCAACAACGTGAACTGTATAGACAAGAAATTATCGCTGTGAGTGATTATAGCCAAAAAGAATTGAATACATTGGTTTTAAGTAAAGCGGCTGTAAACCTTATTTAGGGTGTTTCTATGCTTTAAGAATCACTCAATTCTAGTGACTTCATTCAATAGTTCACTAGCCGAAAAACGTCCTTTCTCATCACGCACGACCTTAGACAGCGTAATTTTCGGGTCATGGGTATAAAATAAACGTCCTTCATTCTCGACTATATACTCTAATAAACTTTCTTTCTCGTCCACGACTTGTTCTGGAAAGCGATCGTAGCCCATGGTGATAGGTGAATGCAGCCAGGCAACACCAGGAATGAGATCGGCTGCAAAAATCAAGGGGCCTTGTTCGGTGCTTATTTCCGTTAACATTAATCCAGGCGTATGGCCATGGCTAAAATGAAATGTATATTTTGCGCCTAAGGCAGCGCTGTGATTGCCTTCAATTAATTCCATACGCCCTGAAGCGTCTAATAAAGCCGTTAATTCAGGAATAAAGGAGGCTTTATCGCGTAGGTGTGGTGCTTTAGCGCGTATAAAAGCCTCTAAACTAAGTAGATAACGCGCATTGGGAAATAACAAACTACTTTTATGGCCTTCTTGATAGCCAGTTAATAAGCCTCCTGCATGATCGAAGTGCAAATGCGATAATATAACGACATCTATATCTTTGTGCGTTAAACCCAAATTTTGTAATGAATCTAGCAATACGTGATGCTCTGGGCTTACGCCATAGCGTTTTTTAAGTTCAGGCGAAAAAAAAGCACCTATACCCGTTTCCAATAAAATGCGTTTGTTATCGTCTTCGATTAATAGGGCGCGACACTCTAAGCGTACACAATTGTTATCGTCAGGCTGCAACCAGTTAGACCAAAGTGCTTTGGGAACATGCCCAAACATAGCACCACCATCTAAATGCTGGGTATTGCCTAAAAGCGATGAAATTTTAATCATAATACCTCTGTATCTATGAGTATATGCTAAACTGATATCGATATTAGCGCATTAATAAGGAAATGTCACGATGACTGCTATACGAAAAATATTAGCCCCCCACCCGTTGATCCCGGTTGTAACCCTACATCGCTTAGAATGGGCCTTGCCTTTAGTGGACGCCTTGCAACAAGCCGGCATCCATATTTTGGAACTGACTTTGCGCACCGACACCGCATGGGATGCTATTAACTTAATAAAGAGTACATTTCCTCATTTCTGCGTAGGCGTGGCGACCGTTTTGGAAGCTGAGCAATTTAAGCATTTAGAAGATTCTGCTGTAGATTACATAGGCAGTCCAGCGGTAACCGAAAACTTGCTGCAAAAAGCCTCGCATTGTCATCTACCGTATTTACCTGCGGCAGGAACCATCGCCGAAGTCTTATGGCTTAGCGAAAAAGGGTTTGACACCCTAAAATTTTACCCCGCTCATATTATGGGCGGCGTAAATGCTTTGCAACATTTTGAAGCTGTTTTTCCCGAAATTCGTTTTTGCGTCAGTGGGGGAGTGGGGCATGACACGGCTTTAGAGTATTTACAATTGGCGAATGTAGACTGGGTTGCGGGCAGTTGGTTGGTTCTGCAAAAAGATCTACAGCAAAATAATTGGCCGAATATTACCCAAAAAGCACAGCAGTTGCTGGCCTCCTTAAAAAATCTGCCTAAATGGTCAATAATATAATTTCTAGTTTCTAAACCCTTGATATCATGCTAGACTGGCCTTGCAGCTGTCTGAACGCCGCTGTGGGTTATTACGTTTTATTTTTTTAAGGAGAGACTTTATGAAATCAGCTTCTAAAGGTTTATGTGCAGGTTGTTTCGGCCTGTCTGTGGGGATTATTTGGGGCGTCTGGTGTTTTGCTGCTGGAATGTTATTCCACGGTAATTTTACCATGGTCAGTGCCATGGGTTCCATTTATGTAGGTTATGGTCCAACCTTAATGGGTAGCTTGATCGGCGGTTTGTGGGGACTATTGCATGGCTTTGTTGCCGCATTTTTAATCGCGTACCTTTACAATTGCCTATGCAGATGTTGCAAATGCTATTGTTGCAAGAAAACCTGCTGTTGCGACAACAAAGAGTGTGATGGCAACAATTGTAAGAAGAAATAACAAAAGTTGATGTTGGAAGGGCGGCAATTGCGCTGCCCCTGCAACGTCTAAACGCTGCCTCTACAAATGGAATGAGTATAATTTAAAAAACCTGGTATATCGCTTCCTTAGTCAGCCGCAAAGTCTCACTGGCGACAAGGTTCGCTTTTTCGGCTCCTTTACGTAACACTTCTTTTACGTAATCCCTGTTTTTTTCTAATTCTAAGCGTTTTTGGTGTAGCGGTGCAATAAAAGCCGTTAAGACCTCTACCAAACATTTTTTACATTCAACATCGCCAATGCCCCCCGCTTGATAGCGCGCCTTCGCTTCAGTTACCCAGGTTTTATCTGGATTGAAGGTGTCGTGAAAAATCCAAAGCGGATTATTATCTATGTTGCCGGGATCCGTTGCTTTTAAGCGCTTGGGATCGGTGTACATGGCCATAATTTTACGTCGTACACTATCCGGATCTTCGGTTAATAAAATGCTATTGTTAAGTGATTTGCTCATTTTAAGCAGTTGCCCATTCTCCGCCGGACCGCCCGTACCCACTAAACGTTTCACACGACCTAATTTGGGTTGGATGATGGGAAATAAGCCGCCCAAATCCACTTGCTTAGCATCATCGGCATGTGGGTCCACCGCACAATAGAGTTGATTAAAACGCCTAGCCACTTCACGCGTCATTTCCAGATGTGGTATTTGATCTTCGCCTACGGGCACCAGGGCGGGTCTAAACGCCAATATATCGGCAACTTGGCCTACGGGATAAAGCAAGAAACCAAAAGGGTAGCTATCGCCTAAACCCTTATCGCGTATTTCATCCTTGATGGTTGGATTGCGCATTAAGCGCGGGAAGGGGATTAGCATGCTAAAGATGAAGGTAAGTTCGCTGATAGCGGGAATGTCAGATTGTACAAAAATACAGCTTTTCTGGGGATCTATGCCAGCACATAAAAAATCAATCGCAATATCTAAGGTATCTTGGTGTATTTGTGCCGGATTTTCCGCCCGCGTAGTCAACGCGTGCATATTGGCTAAAATGAAGTAACAATCGTAATCGTCTTGCATTAAGACACGATTTTCTAAAGACCCTACCCAATGGCCTAGGTGCAAACGCCCTGTGGGGGTGTCGCCGGTTAAAATGCGTTGTTTTTCTGGCATGTGCGGGTCCTGATCGGGTATACTAATGGGCATCAGTTTATCAGTTTTATGGAAATTTTACCATGACCGTACGCACTCGTTTTGCCCCTAGCCCTACGGGATATTTACACATAGGCGGGGCCCGTACCGCCCTTTATTGCTACTTATATGCCAAGCATTATGGCGGAAAATTCATTTTACGCATAGAAGATACCGATCGCGAACGCTCTACCGATGAAGCCGTGCGTGCTATTTTAGAAGGGATGCAATGGTTAGGTTTAGAATGCGATGAAGGCCCATTTTATCAAACCCAGAACATGGCGCGTTACCAAGAAGCCTTGCAACAATTATTAGATACGAAACACGCTTATCGTTGCTATTGCAGCAAAGACCGTTTGGAAAAAATGCGTGAGGAACAAACTGCGAATAAACAAAAGTCGCGCTACGATGGTTATTGCCGCGATCGCGATCAAACCTTAAGCGAACCCTATGTCGTACGTTTTAGAAATCCCCAGCAAGGCGATGTTATTATAGATGACTTGGTTTTAGGGAGGATTGTTATTGCCAATTCAGAATTAGACGATTTAATCATTGCTCGCAGCGACGGCATGCCCACCTATAATTTTACCGTGGTGGTGGACGATTGGGACATGAAAATCACGCATGTCATCCGTGGTAACGATCACGTCAATAATACCCCTAGGCAAATCAATTTATTCCTGGCTTTGGGAGGAACGCCTCCCCAATATGGGCATATTCCGATGATTTTAGATGAGCAGGGCAAAAAATTATCTAAACGAACGGGCGCGGCTAGTGTCATGGAGTATCGCGAGCAAGGTATTTTGCCCGAAGCGTTATTGAATTATCTTGTGCGTTTAGGCTGGTCGCACGGCGATCAGGAATTATTTAGCATGCCTGAGCTAATTGAATTTTTTAATGGGCTCTCGCTCTCTAAATCAGGCGCAGCCATTAACCCACAAAAATTATTGTGGCTAAACCAACAGTATTTACAAAATAGCGCGCTCGATGATTTAGTCGCTGAATTTAATTGGCAGCTGTTTCGCTTAGGTGTGAATACAGACAATAGCAGGGTAGAAACAACGACTATCATTGCGCTGCAACGTGAACGCTGCAAAACTTTACAAGAAATGGCTGAAAAAAGCCTATTCTTTTACACGGATGTTGCCAGCTACGATGCCAAAGCCGTAGCCGCACACATCGACGCAGATGCCTTACGTCGTTTAGGATCCTTACAAGAACGCTTGGCTCAAGTATCGCATTGGCAGGCGGAACACATTCATACGTTGCTGCAAGACTTGTGCGTAGAAGAGGGTTGTAAAATGGGGCAAATAGCCCAACCCTTACGTATTGCGCTAACAGGAAACACCTTGTCCCCGCCGATTGATCAAACGGTTTATTTATTGGGTAAAGATGTGCTGCAAAGAAGATTGCAACGATTTTTGGAGGGGGCTAGATAAATTCTAGCCGCACGATCCTATGTATACTCATAGCAGTTGGTTATTACGCTTTAAGCCTAAGAATCAACTGCTAGGACTCTAGGTTAATGCTTACCCTTAGCTGTAACCTGCGTATTCAGTAATACATCCTCGGCATTATACGCATTAGGATTATTCGCAGGCTTAGTACCAGAGTACATTTTGATGGTGGCATTACCCTTAAAGTGGGATGATTCATATGTTCCCCCAGGAACATAAACTTCTTGCTCAACCGTTGTTTTGTGTCCCTCATCATCCTTCACGTGGACCTTTTGCGTGTCGTAAGACCCAGGATCGGTCCGTAGTGTGGTTACTTCATTCACGGAATGAGAAACTATAATAAAATAATCAAATCCTGAATTTATAGTGACTTCTGCACAGCGTCGATATAAATAGGTTTGCACCTTCATTTCGCCGAGAGCCTGATTAGCTTTAATGTTAACCATCGCGGTATTGGAGTCGATACGCGTATCCGTATAGCCATTCCCAAGAAGGCCTGCTGGTTTGTAGGGGGTTACGCAGCTAGAAAGCGAAATCAGCAAGATAAGAGGTAGCGTTATTTTAAATATAGACACTGAGGATACTCCACTTTAATATGCAAATAATAATCATTCCGGTGGTCACTGAATGAAATTTTGAGTATTATATACGCAAAACAGGTGAAATGCAAGTAATTTGGACCGTATCCACTTCAACTTTCAGGAAAAAACATTCAAAGGTAGCCCTGCTTGGGATATGAGATCGGGACTTTATTTCGGGAATGATCTTAAATATTACGAAAAAATCATTGCAAACCATAATATAACGTTATATTCTGTATGCTCATGCTCTCATACACAGAAAAAAAGGAGTTACAGAATGGGCAGAATAGGGATCTCCTATCAAGATGTATCAACAGCCATACTCAAATTGCAAGCAGGGGGTAAAGCACCCACGGTAGACAACATCCGCGGAGTTTTAAAAACGGGCAGCAAAAGTACCATTGCCCGCTTATTACGCGAATGGAAACAAAAGCAAGGTTTACTGCCCCCCTATGACGGCAATTTGCCTACAGAGCTATTAACCATACTTAAAGAACTCTGGTTAAAAGTACAAAGCAGAACGGAGGTAGCCGTGGATAATCAGCCGAACCATCAATCCTCACTTCAGCAATTACACTTGGAATATGCTCGTATCATAGAGCAGCAACGTGCGGACTATGAACAAAAGTTATTGCAGATGCAACAACAGACCGAGTTAATGACTCTAGAGTTTAAAACCCATTGTGCAGCCTTGGAGAAGGAACAGGCCTTATTAATCGCAAAGCATACGCCCTTAGAATTGCAGACTCAAGAATTACAGAAAAAACTCAGAAAGTCGGAATTAGACTGCGCTAGAATAAGCCAAAATTACGCGCGGATGTCTAAGGATTTTAATGGGCAACGCCAAGCCTTAGAAACCCAAAAGAATGCGTTGATTGAATGCCAGCTTAGGCTAGGAATGGCTTCGGATCATGTGGATTATTTACAAAATACCTTGTTTGCAACAGAAGATAAACTGATAGCTTTGCAGGATAATTATCGCTTTATCTTGCAAGAGAAGGCAAAATTAGACGAGCGGATATTGCGCAGCAGCCATGATACCCAGCGTATTGACTAAAGAATAACCGAGAGGATAGAATACCCCATAGTCAGGATTGGAAAAAAAGTACCATGAGTTTACAGCGCACACTGAATTCCAGGCAAATCAGCATGATTGCCATAGGGGGTTCCATTGGCACAGGGCTATTTTTAGCCAGTGGTAGCACTATTCATGATGCAGGTCCTGGAGGTGCCGTGATGGCCTATGCCATTATGGGTATTATGGTCTACTTCTTAATGACCAGTTTGGGTGAAATGTCTGCTTTTATGCCTACCTCAGGTTCTTTTTATACCTATTGCGCCCGTTTTGTAGATCCTGCTTTAGGCTTCGCCATGGGTTTTAATTATTGGTATAACTGGGCTATTACGGTGGCAGCTGAAATTGTAGCGGCTACGGTGGTCATGAAATTCTGGTTTCCCGATGCCCCTCCTTTTCTATGGAGCGGCATATTCTTAAGTCTTTTTGTAGGGCTTAATATTTTTTCAGCAAAGGGCTTTGGTGAAGCGGAATATTGGTTATCGCTCATTAAAGTTATGGTAGTGGTTGCGTTTATTCTCATAGGCAGCGCTATGATTTTTGGTTGGACTAGCCATAAAAGTGTAGGTTTTGCCTATTGGCAAATGGAAGGTGCGCCTTTTCATGGCGGGTTTTGGGCGCTATTTGGCGTGTTTATGGTAGTAGGGTTTTCATTTCAAGGCACTGAACTTATTGGTGTGGCCGCGGGTGAAAGCGAAAATCCCAGAAAGACAATTCCCTCGGCCATTAAAAAAGTGTTTTGGCGTATAGTCCTTTTTTACATTCTAGCGATATTGGTCATTAGTTTTTTAATCCCGTATACGTCCAGCGAACTCATGGGTGGCGGTATTGCAACCAGTCCATTCACATTGGTCTTTAAGAACAGCGGCATTACCTTTGTGGCTAATTTGATGAATGGCGTTATTTTAATCGCTATTTTATCCGCAGGGAATTCCGGCATGTATGCGTCTACGCGCATGTTGTGGTATTTATCCCATCAAAAACACGTCCCTAAAATTTTTTCTAAGGTGAGTCGAAGGGGGATCCCTATTCCGGCCTTATTAGCAACGGCGGCAGTGGGGATGTTGGCTTTTTTATGTTCTGCTTTTGGAAATGGTATTGTGTATCTATGGCTATTAAATGCATCCAGTCTATCTGGATTCATTGCCTGGTCGGGGATTGCAGTGAGCCATTATCGATTTAGAAAAGCCTATGTACTGCAAGGAAATGATATAAAAGATCTGCCTTATGTCGCCAAAGGGTATCCTTATGCGCCACTTATTGCTTTTGCTTTATGTGTCATTATTATTGCTGGGCAAAATTACAGCGCGTTTATGAAAAATCACATCGATTGGGAAGGCATCTTAGTGTCTTACACCGGTGTGTTTGCATTTCTCGTGCTCTGGCTAGGTTATAAATTTTATAATAAAACAAAAATAGTCAAGCTGCATGAGTGTGATTTTGAGGTATAACTGAATGACTGAGCATGAAACAATTTACAATCTCTGGCATGAATATGCTCGAACTAAAAATGTGGCGGATCTAATTGAGCTATATTCAGGGGATGCTATTTTTGAAAGTCCGTTAGTGCCTGTTTTATTAAACAAGAAAGAGGGACTTCTTCAGGGTAAGGATGAAATTCATAGGTTCTTGATTGAAGGCACCAACCGTCGCCCTAATGATTTAGTACGCTGGTATAGAACAGGCACTTACTTTTCTAAGGGCAATACCTTAATTTGGGAATATCCACGGAAAACTCCCGATGGGGAACAACTGGATATATTAGAGTTAATGGAAATCGAAAATAAAGTCATTGTAAAGCACAGAATTTATTGGGGTTGGCTGGGAACACAGTTACTGATTAAAAACTCAAGAGAAAGTGCTTAAGCCCATGATTTCCGTGTATGTAAAACATTATTTAAATGAAGCGGGGAAAGCCTATTTTGATGATACGTGGTACCCGTATGTTAAAGAACGAATTAGGCAGCAACAGGGTTTTATAAGCATAGCCATACTCACAGAAGATTTATTTTGTAACGCTTGCGTCAATATTATAGTTACATTTGAAAATCATGAAATGCTCATGGCTTGGGTGGAGCATCCAGATCACCAAAAAATAGTTCATGATTTAGATGTTTATCGTACAAAAGGCCAGCGTTGGCATGTGAGTGTAGATGGCTCAGTGCCAGATTGGAGCTAATCATTTGCAAAAGCCCTGTGTTTAGGGTATTATTTTCTTGGGCACTTAATCTTAGGAGTTTTGCAATGTTAAGCCGGATAAATTTAGCGCTATTTAGCTTTATCTTGTTAAGTCTGTGTAGTAGTATTTTATATGCTACTGAACCGCAAAATTTACAAATTACCAAAGATATCTTAGGCAAGTATCATGATTCTGGGGCTTATGAACAAGACCTAGATGAAGTCGGCTATCAAGCACAAGCCTATCTTGCTGAAGTCATTGCCGAGCAACAAAAACAAAAGTCTAAAGGAAAATTAGCCGTTGTTTTTGATATTGATGAAACCGTACTTTCCAATTATGCTTATATGCAAAAACTCAATTTTGGTGGTACGTCCAATGAAATTGTAAACTTAATTGAGGAAGGAAAATCGCCAGCAATCCCCGTCACATTAGCACTATATCAGCAAGCGGGAAAAGCACAGATATATGTTTTTTTCATCACGGGTCGTAAAGATACAGCAGGAGTTCGAAAAAATACTGCCGATAATTTACACGCCGCCGGTTTCGATAAATACGAGAGCCTCATTTTAAAACCTGTCAATTACAAACCTACCGTCAGCACTTATAAAACAGCCGCGCGTAAAAAAATAACCGACCAAGGGTATCATATAGTCCTTAATATCGGCGATCAAATGAGTGATCTGAACGGCGGCTATGCAGATAGAACTTACAAGTTACCCAATCCTTACTATTATATCCCCTAGTCTTTTATAGGAAAGCTTACATTGAGGTAATTTGAGATTAGGATTCCTTATTCCAAGGTTCGTTCTAACTACGACGAGTGCTTCGCAGCAAACAACAAATACAACACAGGCGCCACAAATAAAGTAAAGCAAGTGCCGACCAGCATTCCCAGGACGACCACAATGCCTATATCAAAACGCGCCACGCTGCCTGCGCCGCTGGACAAGACTAAGGGTAATCCGCCAAACACGATGGCTAAAGTGGTCATGAGTATGGGTCTTAAGCGAATTTGTGCAGCTTGCATAATGGCGCTGGGTTTATCATAACCCTGCATTTGTAGTGTATTGGCAAATTTAACGAGCATAATGCCATGCTTACTGATTAATCCGGCCAAGGTTAATAAGCCAATTTGCGTATAAATATTAATCGTAACAATACCCAATTTAGCCGGCAGCAATGCGGCCATAACGGCCATAGGCACACTGCCTAATAAAATAATAAAGGGATCTCTAAAGCTTTCAAACTGCATAGCCAGCACGATGAAAATGGCGATAAAGGAGGCGAGGAATAACCACAGCATACGATTGCCTTCTTGCATGTATTGTCTAGAAGCACCACTTAAGTCGCTGACCAAATTATTAGGGAGAAGCTCCTTAGTCTTCTGCGATAAAAAGGCCAAACCATCCGAAGTGCTATGTCCCGGAGCCATCATGCCACTTAAGGTCACCGCATTCATACGTTGAAATTGATTTAAAGAGGAAGGTTCAACTTGGGTATCTAATGTAATTAATCCTGCTAAGGGGATTAATTTTCCTGTTTCCGATCGCACCTGAATCTGGTTTAGCACATCGGGATTAATCATTTTTCCTGCTAAGGCTTGTATTACCACTTGATAGGTTTGCCCCTGTAAATTAAAGTATTGCGAATATCCTGAGCTATACAGATAAGAAATACTCTGGGCGATGGCATCCATTTTTACGTTCATCGCCGCCGCCGCATCGCGATCTATATTGATATGCAAAACCGGTTGGTCATAGCTTAAATCATCATCGATAAATTGGAACAAAGCGCTTTTTCTGGCGGCTTCCTCTAAGGTTTTTGCCGCTTCATATAGGCTTTTGTAATCACCAATCGATTTTAAAATAAATTGTATAGGCGGACCACTACCCGGCGTGTGTAAAGAAGCGGGTAAGAACGAGTGTATTTTTAAGCCTACGACGTCATTTAAAGCATTTTGTAGTTTAGGTTGAAATTGCATGGCCGAAAGCGTACGTTCACTCCAAGGCTTTAAGAGTACATGAGAGATGAGCTGATTAGAGTCTGGAATGCCGTTGATATAAATATAACCCGCTATTTCTGGAAATTGGCGATAGATAGCGTTTAATGCGTCACTTTCTTTTTCTAACAGGGCAGGCGGGATGGATTTAGGCGCCGTGGCCATGACTTGCACCCAACCTTGGTCTTCAGTTGGAGCCAATTCTTTTTGTGAGGAGGTGTAAAAATAAACACACAAGACTAAAGATGCGAGCCAAATGGCAATAACCCAGGGTTTATGCCGTAGCACGCTTGCTAATAATTTCCCGTAAATATTTTTGACGCGCTCAAATACAAATTCAATTTTTTTCACAAAATCTTGATGGGCATAATTCACATTAATAATACGCGAGCACATCATCGGCGACAATGTTAATGCAACCACTCCGGAAATGATAACGCTGCCCGCCAAGCACAAAGCGAATTCTGAAAATAATTGTCCGGTGATGCCGGTTGCAAACGCAATGGGCATAAAAATGGCGGCCAAGGTTAAAGTCATGGCTATAATAGAAAAGGCAATTTCTCTCGCACCTATTAACGCTGCTTGCAAGGCCGTTTCGCCGTTTTCGATGTGGCGAAAGGCATTTTCCATAACGACAATGGCATCGTCTACCACCAAGCCTATGGCCAATACCATTGCCAACAAGGTTAAGGTATTAAAGGAAAATCCTAGCGCATACAGGATAAAGCAAATGCCTATAAGGGAAACAGGGATGGTGACAATGGGAATAAAGACCGCACGCAGGCTGCCTAAAAATAAAAATACCACGACAGATACGATGATAATCGCTTCGACGAGTGTTTTGATGACCTCTTTAATAGAAGATTTGATATAGACGGTGGTATCCACCACGGTGTGCATAGCCATGCCTTGTGGAAACGCACGTACGATATCGGGCAATACGGTGTTTACTTTTTTGATGATGGACAATGGATTTGCGCCAGGCTGTGGCATTATGGCCAACATAGTAGCCGGCTCGCCATTGTAAAAAGGTTTTACAACATCGTTGCTGTTGGTACCTAAAGTAGCTTCGCCCACATCGGATAAATACGTTGCGATGCCATTATTGTTTTTAAGCAGTAAATGATTAAATTCCTTGGTGGTGGTCATATCAGAATTGGTGCTTAAGTTTAAACTTTGCGCCGTACCTTGAAGCACACCGGGAGTCCCCTGTACGCTTTGGCTACTTAAAGCCGTGCTCACATCTTGTGGCGTTAGATTATGTGCCGCCAAGGCATTGGGATCTAGGCTTAATAACAGAGTAAAGGAATTACCCCAAACTTGGGCATTGGAAACACCATCGATATAATCCAGTTGCGGTTTGACTAAACGCAATAAATAATCAGAGATTTGCTCCGGCTGCATGAGGCGGCTCGTAAAAGCAAGCAAGGTCACAAAGTCACCATTATCGTTCATTTTGCTGATAATTGGATCGTAGATCCCTTCAGGCAAGTGGCCACGCACGGAGCTGACTTTTTGGGCAATATCGGTTAATGCCGCATCGGTACTCAAACCATTTTGCATTATAATGGTGATAGAGCTGCTGCTTTGCGTGCTGCTGGATGTCATGTAATCAATGCCGTTGATGCCAGATAGGGCGCTTTCTAAGGGATTGGTGACAAAATTCTGCATGTTTTCAGTGCTGGCACCCGGATAACCGGTTTGAATATTAATTTGTGGGATTTCAATGGTAGGCAATAATTGCAAAGACAATTGTGCCGCAGAAAATAAGCCTGCAAAGACAATGAGTAGGGTCAGTGCAATAGAAAAAACAGGTCGTTTGATAAAAAAATCGGTCCAATTCATGCTTATTTGTCCTTGGCGATGTCTACTGACATGCCGCTAAATAATTTTTGTTGACCTGAAACAACGATTTGTTCGCCCGCTTTTAACCCCGACAAAACAACGATGTCTGTATTGACCCGCTCACCCAAGACCACAGGGCGTTGCATTACCTTGCCCTTGTCATACACAAAAACGCTGTCTCCATAAGGGTTATAGAGTACCGCTTGTTGTGAAATAACCAGAGTGGCCTTGTTCGATGAGAGGGGAGTTGACACATCCACATACATACCCGGAACTAAATTATCATAGGGTGGTTTTATTTTAGCGCGCACTAAAATATTGCGCGCATCGTTGTCCATAGAAGGATCGGTGGCTTCGACGGTTCCTTCCCAGTGATAAACCTGCGATTGCTTAGATTGCGCTCGAATACTATCGCCGACTTTAACCACGTCACGGATGCGCTCGGGTATGTAAAAATCGACAAAGAGGGTAGAATTGTCTTGTAGAGCGACAATGCTTTGCCCCTCTGTAACGTATTGGCCTATGCTAATTTGCACGACGCCTAGCGTGCCGCTAAAAGGAGCGGTGATAATCGTTTTATTCAGTAAGGCCGTATCTTGGTCGAGTTGTGCTTTGCTTTTTTGCATGCTGGACTTTTGCAAGTCTATACTGGATTGAGATACCGCTCCCAATGGACCCAATTTGGCGTAACGTTGATACTGGGTTTGATCGTAAACATATTGGGACTCATCGAGTCGTACCACCGAGGCCAAATCTTCATTTTCTAAAGTGAATAAAATTTGGCCTTGACCTACGCTTTGGCCTGAGCTAAATTGAATGCTTGCTATCTTCCCCGCAACCGTAGCACTGACACTTGTGCCTTGTAGGGCTTTTATTGTGCCAATGGTGCTAAAAAAAGTAGACACCTGTTGGGGGTTAACCGTTGCCACTTTTACCAAGATAGGCGGTACTTCCAGGGCATTATGGCTATTTCTTTTACTATAATTGAACAGTATTAAGCCTAGGATCAGCAAGGCCGCAATGGTGAATTTGGCGTAAGGCCGTTTTAGAAAAGATATCATTTACAGCCAAATTCCCGTTAAGTCTATGCTTAGTAATGGAGCAGATTATAAACCTATAAAATTTGGGATTCAACTGTGCAGAGTATATACTCACAGCAGTTGATTTTTAGGCGAGGCGCCCAGCCCTCGAGCAACAGGCGTGTAGTACCCTACATGACTGGCGCGAGATGGGCGCAGGCAACAAAGCCTAAAAGTCAAATGCGAAGAGTATATTTGGCATTATTGCCTATAGCGTGTTAAACTAAACCTAATGAACTTAATAATAAAAAATCCAGCGTAGGGATGCGATATAACTCTAATGGGGGGATTGTATGCCGATAGAACTTAAAACACTAAAGCTTCAGAACGAACCAAAGCCCAGCAAATGCACGCATCTAGGTTGGTGCAGCGAGTTGCCAAGTCAAACGGGTGAAACATTCGACCCTGTCGATGCAGCCGCCACAAAACAAGCGGTGAAGTCTTTTTTAAGCCTAGAAGAACCAGAGCCCGCGTTAATGCTTGATTTACCCGTTCAAGACTACAACCCTACTGCAAATCAATTATTCCAATTATTATTTAAAGCGCGTATAGAGAGTGATAGCCAGCAAAATATTAAAAGCCAACTGTACCAAGATAAAACGGGCAAAATTATTTTTTGTATGGATGCTAGGCACTACGATGAGACTAAAGAAATTGATTCTTCCTACAGCTATGCCCGCTATGGCCTAGGCTTATATATTTCACAGTATATGATTTACAGTGCCTACGGTGTAGAAGAAACGGCCTTTATTGCTAAGAATGCTCAAAGATTTTACGAGCGCTTTATGGCCGCTATGCATGACTTTATGCAAACAGAAAAGGATGCAAAAAAACTGGCCCGTTATGCAAAAGAGCATCTGTCCGATGTTTCAGATAGCATCGCTGAACAATTAACCGGTACATTGGGCGAGAAAAACGAAGAATTTAAGGATGTAGACGCTTCGATTAAAGCATTAGGTACCAGTCTACATTATGCCCATATGGCCTGTGAACCTATTGCCGATGTCGCAATAGAACGTTTTAGCTATGACAATCCAAACCTAAGCGGATCCAATCATTTTTCAGAAGAGTATGTCCATATAGTCCATCCCAAGCCCGCACAAATGACCGAAGACATTAAGCGCTATTATAACGAGCCAAAGGAAGGAGAACATCAATTTTTAGAGGCCCTTACTCCTTGCGAAAAAAAGTTGGTTGCTTACCTAAAACCTCAGTTATTCGGTGGGAAAGTAACGCTGCCTAGTCAAAAGCGGGGGGCACTTCTAGGGGTAAAAAATGCTAGGGAATTTGAACTGTTGAGGGTGGGGAAAGATGAAGACGACTCTATACAGCTCATTAATATAGGGAATATTGTAGGGAACTCTACCACCCTGAATGCGTTTAAAAACGTCGATGACGCCCTCTCAACACGCTATAGCAAACTAACTTTATTGCAATTGCATCAGACATTGGGCCGAGGAGACAATACGCTGGAGGCCAGCGCAAAAAAACGGGGTCTGAGCGTATGCACCATAGCCCTTTGCGGCTTAGACTTAAGCACGCCATTGCTCAATGCTGTTCGCGAAAAGAAAGTCGATCCCTTAGATTCTAAAATCATAGACATAACCGCTGCGGCAGCAAAAGAAATAAACGATGACATTTCTTTTAATAACCTCACCATAAACTATGAACGCTTTGCAGAGCCCTTCGATAGCCGTGTTAATCAAATAGAAGGCTTAGAAGTTAATGTTAAGCGCATTAAGGAATTCAAGGACAATTTTAATGAAAATTTAAATCCGACTGACCAAGAACGCCTGGAGATCTACTTGAATTTAATAGATCAAGTGCTGCAAAAAAGCCAAGGCATGGCTGTTGATAAATTAGAACCCTTCATGGATACCATTGCTCTGTTTGCCATGCTGTGCAATGTGTACAATGAACTTGTATTGAAATATGATATGGCACAGGACTTTAAATTTATTCTTCCTTCTATCAATTGTGCTAGTGGTGAGAACCGTACCGGCGCAGCTATTTTCCACCATAATGTCTTATCCATCGCCGCGGATAGTGTTGTAAACACCTATGGCGTCACTGAATTAAAACATCTTTTAGATGAAAAACATTATCCTTTACGTCGTGCCATTGGTAACCAACTGGCAAAAATAGATGTCATCGGGAAAGACAATGAAAATTTTGGAAGCGCTATAGGCACTAGAGGTATTCGAGAACAAAGCATAAACAGCCTTCCTAAAGTTAATGCCGCCTCTAGCGTTCTTTCAAGATACACCTGCCGCCCTGAGGCCGATTTAAAAAATTTTGTTGAAGATGTTTACATCCCTAATGAAAAGAGAGTCAATATTTCAAGAGCTAAAGAAATTGCAGACAATGACAATCCAAAATCAGAAGCCTCTATGCCAGAAAACCTAATCCCTAAACCAATACCCATAAAATCATCTTTGCCCCGCGAACAACACAGTGAAGAAAACCCTTCCGCTAAACCGCGTGCCAAGAAAACAGGCGAGAAGGGAAAAGGGGCTGCTATGGGCGCGGCTATGTTTATAATGACGGCCTTATTTTTTATAATAGTAGCCCCTTACAAACCACAGCTGTTGCATCCTTTTCTGGGGCTTCTGGCTACAGCCATCACACTGTTAGGTTGGTTCTATAGCAAAACAGATAAAAAACAGCCTACAGAGCCCTCTAAATTAGATGAGAACCCGCTGTCTTTGAGCAAATCTTTTTGTGGTTTCTTTTCTTCTGATACGGATTCTATTGCGGCAGGTTTAGATGTACGTCCTCGCGCCGGAAAGCCTAGATGAAAATTGGATTGATTGGAGACTACGACATAAATATTCCGGCGCATCAGGCCATTCCTATGGCATTAGCCTTAATAAATAAAAAGCTAAACAGTGCTATTGAATATGAATGGATACCTACAGACGAAATCCTGGATAGTTCTAGGGTATCTGGCTTTGATGGCTTGTGGTGTGTCCCAGGCAGCCCTTATAAAAATAGGCAGGGAGCCCTGTATGGCATTCAATACGCTCGCGAAAAACAAATTCCTTTTCTAGGTACCTGTGGTGGCTTCCAACATGCGCTTATAGAATATGCAAGAAATGTTCTAGGCTGGAAGGATGCCGAACATGCCGAAACAACCCCCGGCGCAGCACGACCCGTCATTCATGAATTGGCATGCTCATTGGTTGAAAAAGCACAAGAAGTCTATTTTACCCCAGGCACAAAAATTGCCTCGGCCTATGGCTGTGAGTCTACAGTAGAAGGGTATAGATGCCGCTTTGGCTTAAATCCAATATTTGAATCGGCTTATTTGGAGAAGAAAGAATTTTTAGTCGCTGCGCGCGATGATGCCGAAGAAGTTCGCGCGATAGAGCTTGCTAATGGCCACCCATTTTTCGTTTTAACCTTATTTCAACCCGAACGTGCCGCACTACGCGGTATAATTCCACCCGTGGTGTTGGCTTTTGTTCGGGCATTGCGTTAAGACTGACTACAGCGTTACCACAAACCCCGCCGATACAGTGTCCACACACCAGCTAAATTCTAAGCCTATATGTTTCCATGTAATATCATCAATAATTTGAGGAAAAGGCAAGACCGGCGTATGTGCTGCTATTGGAACCATTCTCTCATCATAACCCGTAACCAAACCTACGCGATAGCCTACCCTATTGGTAACAGTATCGGATATTTTTTGAGTTGCCCACACACGCTGAATACCGGCAGCATAGGCCCTGTCATCAAAAGAATTTATAAAAGTGCCTGCAAAATATCCTTTATAGGTTCCTGCTATTAATTGATTGTTCCAATTATCGTCACGGCTGCCAGGTTCTAGGTGAAAGGTTACCATGCCTGGATAAATCGCGGTAGGTGCGGGAGTGCCCCAAAGTTTAGACCAAAAACCAGTGGGTTGTTGCTCTGCTGGGGTTGCAGTGTGATCAGCTGAAAAATCAATGCCAGGATATTCTTCCGACGTAAAAGAGTTGGCAGTATCTTCGGGCTTCTGGGAAGGCAGACTGTTTGCAAAAGCGGTTGGTAAAAGGCTAAATCCAAGCATTAGCATAGCCACCGGGAAAAAAACACCTTTTATATACCCCCCCGTACTCCATACTCTACGCCTCATAACATTACCCCTTTATATTATAATTGTATCAAAACAAAATTGCGCCAAAAAAGCACGCTAGCTGAGGGGCGCAGTCTAACATGAACAGCCTAAAAATGCATCATTTTAATGCAAAAAAACCCCTGTTTGCAGCATTCGCATATTGCCTTTTCTTAACATAGGGTGTGACTCTATTCCGGCCAGCGTCGCTTTAGCCGCTGCTTCCTAAACTCATTTTCTAGTTGTGGCGCGTATTCTATCACCCACCGATTCACTGTAGAGTGATCTACTGTTACTCCCCGTTCTGCCACCCGCTCTTATATATCTCGATAGCCCCCTGTGTACGGGAAAGTGTAGCCACATCAGCAGGACCCTTTCCCAAAAAATAATGATCTATTCGATTTAATCCTAAGAGATCAAAAAGGTTAGAAGTATGATGAAGACTTAAAAGAGCAATTTTAACGCCTTTTTTTGTTCAAAAATACGCCAAATAAAGATTATCTATATAAAAGCAGCGAATTTGGGCGAAAACATAGAAAATGCCTTGACAAAATAGGCAAAACTGCCTAGAATTCCCACTTTCTCGGGGCTATAGCTCAGCTGGGAGAGCGCTTGCATGGCATGTAAGAGGTCGGCGGTTCGATCCCGCCTAGCTCCACCAAGAGAAAAGCGGCAGTTTTATCTGTCCCCGTCGTCTAGAGGCCTAGGACATTGCCCTTTCACGGCAGTAACACGGGTTCGAATCCCGTCGGGGACGCCAGTTTTTGTGGCCTTTTGGCTGCAAGCCTATTTTTTCATGTATAATACTCTGCATTCCTACTGTCCCCATCGTCTAGAGGCCTAGGACATTGCCCTCTCACGGCAATAACAGGGGTTCGAATCCCCTTGGGGACGCCATTATTCAACCTTATCCGGATATACTCTGAGCAGTTGATTTTAGAGTATATTCGCACCAATCGCGAATGATGCATTCTAAGCAATGTGGTTTTCTGGCAACGCAGGTGTATCGTCCGTGTAAAATAAGCCAATGGTGCGCGTTTTTCAAATAGGCATTAGGAACGGCTTCTAACAAATCTTTCTCAACAGCTAAAGGCGTATTTCCTTGCGATAAACCAATGCGCTTGGCGACTCTAAAAATATGCGTGTCTACCGCAATGGTAGGCTCGCCAAAAGCCGTATTTAATACTACATTCGCTGTTTTACGGCCTACACCTGGCAAGGCTTCTAGAGCCTCGCGGCTCTCTGGGACTTTGCCTTGATGTAATTCTAATAATAAAGCACAGGTCTTTAAAATGTTTTTCGCCTTCGTTTTATATAAACCTATACTTTTAATATAGGGGATTAAACCTTCTTCACCCAAGGCTAAAATGGCTTCGGGTGTATGCGCCACGGGGTATAATTTTGAGGTGGCTTTATTCACACTAATATCGGTGGCCTGTGCAGATAAGATCACCGCAATCAACAACTCAAAGGGCGTGCGATACTGTAATTCCGTAGTGGGGTTAGGGTTTGCTTTAGACCAAGTGCTGAATATTTTTTGAATGTTACTCGCTAACATGTGGCTTTCCTTTTTTAACTAAAACACGCAAGCGCGCAGATTCTATATACGCTTGTTGCGCATCGATGGAATCTGGGACGGCTATTTTTTTAGCGTCATCTATTTTTTGTAAACGTTTATTTTTAGATCCATAATGATGGCGTGCATCATCGACATCTATTTTTTTGTCGGGCGCTACTACCATGCTAATACAATCCGTAGGGCAGGGTAGTAAACACAATTCACAACCCGTGCATACATCGGGTAAGACGGTATGCATCATTTTAGCGCTGCCCACAATAGCTTCGACTGGACAGGCTGCAATGCATTTTAAACAACCGATGCAATAGGCTTCATCTACAAATGCAACGCTAGGCGCACGATAGCGCAAGGCGACTTCATTGCGATAGGGTTCGGGATCTACGCCCATTAATTGGCCCAAAGCATCTAAGGTTGGAATACCCCCTGGAGCACAGCGCGCAATATCCACCTCGCCATGCGCGATGGCTTCCGCATAAGGCAAACACGCCGCATAACCACATTCCTGGCATTGGGTTTGTGGCAATAGGGCGTCTATATCCTTCGCATCCACTGTCATTTTGCCTGCAGCCACTCGGCAATTTGGCTCTCTTCTATGCGGATCATCAAGGGTGTAAAAGGCTTAATGGTGTGATCCAGTAGAGGTGTATTGAGGTTGCTCCATTGTAAAGGCTCAATTTGTAAGAAATTTTCTACAGATAATGCCAATTGTGGCAAAACCGGTTTTAAATAAATGATTAGAACACGAAATAGATTAAGGGCTAAGGTAGCGACTTCTTTTAAATCCTCAGAGCCACCTTGTTCTTTGGCCATTTGCCACGGTTTTTTTTCGGCAATCCACTCATTTGCTTTATCGGCAAGGGCCGTGACTTCGCGCAGCACACGGGCATAATCGCGGGTTTCATAATGCGTGGCTATTTCACTTTGTTTATCCGTAAATAATTCCCATAATGGTTTATTCATTAATTGCGCTGCCAGCTGATGCTCAAAAAATTTGTCTATAAAGCTTGCTGTACGTGCGGCAATATTAATGATTTTACCCACTAAATCAGAATTAACGCGCTGCATAAAATCCTTAAAATTTAGGTCGATATCGTCTATGCTTCCATTTAATTTTGCCGCATAATAGTAGCGCAAATATTCCGGGTTTAATGTATCTAGATATTGTCTTGCCGTAATAAAAGTACCGCGCGATTTTGACATTTTTTCGCCATTGATAGTGACAAACCCATGCGTGAACACTTCGGTGGGTAATCGATTTTCACTTGCCATTAAAACCGCAGGCCAAAACAGGGTGTGAAAATAAACAATGTCTTTGCCTATGAAATGGTACAGTTCATTTGGGCTATCTTCTTTCCAAAATGAATCAAAATCCACTTCAGGGTGTTCTTGGCAAAAATGTTTGAAACTGGCCATGTAGCCTATGGGGGCATCCAGCCAGACATAAAAATACTTGTCTTTTTCTCCCGGAATATTAAACCCAAAATAAGGCGCGTCACGGCTGATGTCCCAAGTTTGCAGGCCGGCATCAAACCATTCTTGCATTTTATTTTGAATTTCTTTGGCCACATGTGGACCGCTTAACCAGTGTTTTAATTTATCGGCATATTGCGGTAAATCAAAAAATAAATGCTCCGTAGCACGCGTTTCGGGTGTGGTGCCCGATAAGACAGATTTAGGATCGATTAATTCCGATGCGTCGTAGGTTGCGCCACACACCTCACAATTGTCACTATATTGGTCGAGACTGTTACAACGGGGACAAGTGCCTTTGACATAGCGATCGGGTAAAAACATGTTTTTGACGGGGTCGTAAGCTTGATAAATGGTTTTACGGATAATAGCGCCCGCTTTTTCTAAACGCTGATAAATTTCACAGACTAAGGCTTCATTTTCAGACGAATGGGTACTGTGAAAATTGTCAAAGCTTATGCCAAAGCCTTGAATATCTGTTAATTGTACCCGCGCTGTTTTATCTATAAAAGCTTCTGGACTTAAGCCTTGTTTTTCAGCTTGAATCATGATGGGTGTGCCGTGCGCATCGCTGCCTGCAATAAAGTAGCAGGTATTGCCTCGCATTTTTTGAAAATTAACCCAAATATCGGCCTCTATGGCTTCCAAAATATGCCCCAGATGAATATTGCCGTTAGCGTAGGGCAGTGCAGTGGTCACTATCATCGTACGTGTTGCGGTGTTTTTCATTAAAGTGTCTCATAGCTATATACTCTTCGAGCATAGTTCAGGCCATCTGTGCAATTCTAGTGCAAAGCAAGTATGGCTAAAAAGGTGTTCTATTATAACATTGAATTCCAATATATAAAAGTATTTTCAAGGATGCTCTATCTTGCCCGTACGTGTGTTTAGGAGTATACTCTGGCTTTATTTTGGGGTTATGAATGCGAATGGATTATCACGGCGAGTATCAAAATAAATTAAGCACGCCAGAAAAAGCGGCTGAATATTTGCCCAAGATCGGGAATATCGGCATAGGCATGGCCGTAAGCGCGCCGCCTGCGTTGCTGCACACCATAGAAAAAAGAGTGCAAAAACGCGATATCGAACGGCTCAATCTTTATTATTTGCATTCCGCACCGCCCTTGTACAACAGCTTGCTAAAATACGAATATATGGATCGAATCAAACCGCATCCTTTTTTTATGGGCGCGGCAGAGCGGGCATTAATAGAGCGCGGCGTTTCAGAGAATAAACGGGTTGTTTTTTTTGTGCCATCTAATTTTAGCGAAGTACCGAGAATCATAGAAAAATATTTAGACTTAGACACCTTCATCATGACGGTTTCCCCCATGGACAAAGGTGGGTATTTTAGTTGCGGCACAAATAGCGATTACAGTATTCCTGCCGCACGCATGGCTAAAAAACTCATTGTAGAAGTCAATGCACACATGCCTAGGGCTTTTGGGAATTGCAGTTTACATTTATCGGAAATCGATGCCCTGATTGAAAACAATGTTCCTTTATGTGAATCGCCCACAAAATCCATTTCTGAAATAGACAAGGAAATTGCAAAACAAATTATTCATTTAATTCCTGATAAAGCCACTTTGCAATTTGGCATAGGCTCTGTGCCAAGCGCCATTTGCGAAGCCTTAACCGCGCACCAACATTTAGGTTTGCATAGCGAATTAATAACGCCAGCTATCGTAAAACTCATACAATGTGGCGCCATTACGAACCGATTCAAAAATATCAATCGGCACAAAAGCGTTTATACTTTCGCTCTAGGCGACAAAGCAATGTATGATTTTTTAAACGACAATTCCAGCATGGAATGCCATCCTGTAGATTATGTTAACGATCCTTATATCATCGCAAAAAATGACAGGGTTATTTCTATTAATAGTTTTGTGCAAGTAGATTTGTTTGGTCAAGTGAATGCCGAATCCGTCAATGGAAAACAATTTAGCGCCATAGGCGGACAACTGGACTTTATACGTGGTGCGCAATTATCCAAAGACGGCGCTTCTATTTTGGCCGCGCATTCCACGGCGGCAAGCGGCAGTGTTTCACGTATTATCCCCCTGGTTTCAGGGCCCATTACAGATTCTAGAGTGGATGTAGAATACATCGCAACCGAATACGGTATCGTCAATTTAAAAGGAAAATCCACCTACGACAGAGCCATGGCCTTAATCGAGATCGCCCATCCAAAATTTAGAACGGAATTATTGGAAGGGGCGAAAGATTTGATGGGACTGAAGGGGTGGGTTTGAGGATCGAGTTACTTTCTGTATACACAAGGAAAATATATGACTAAAGAAGAAAAATATATAGCACGCCCCAATCAATTATTAAAGGATCATTTAATCGGTGCAGCTGCAAAAGCACGACTTTTCGCGTCTAAGATAGGGTTAGAAAATTGTGGGGAATTATTGGGATTATTGCACGATATAGGAAAATACAGTCAAGACTTCCAAAATTATATCAACTCAATTTCTGGAACACTGGATCCTGACCTTGATGATGACTACATGGATCCTAAACAGCATAAAGGTAAAATCGACCATTCCACCGCAGGAGCTCAATGGATCTGGAGAATGAAGAAAAAAGATTCAACTAAAGGAGAATTATTGATTAGACAAATTATGGCTTTATGTGTTGCTTCCCACCACAGTGGCCTTATAGATTGTTTAAAGCCTGATGGTTGTCCAGGTTTTAATAACCGCATAGAAAAGAATGATGAAAAAAGTCATTATGATGAGTGTTTACAAAATATAGACCCCGATATTCTAGAAAGAATGACTCACATTTCAGATAATATACTATTCCCTGAAATGGTTCAAAAAATCAAAACATTCACGGCAACAGATCAAACAAAGTGGTTTTATTTTGGGCTACTGACTAAATTTCTATTTAGCTGCTTAATTGATGCAGACAGAATTGACAGCGCTAACCCTGACAAGCCGTATCAACCGCGCCAGACTGATTGGCAAATTGCTATTGATCAAGTTGAAAGCAAACTAAAGCACTTTTCTTCTACTAGCGCCATAGATAGTATTCGAAAAAAAATATCCGACAACTGTTACGAAAAAGCATTTAAAGAACAAGGTATTTATACTTTAACTGTACCTACAGGTGGAGGGAAGACATTGGCTAGTTTGCGTTATGCCTTACATCATGCCAAAAAACATCAATTAGATCGGATTGTTTATATTATTCCTTACACCTCCATTATAGAGCAAAATGCTAAAGTCATTAGAGAATTTGTTGAAAACGAGGGTAATGAATGGGTGTTGGAGCATCACTCAAATTTAGAGCCTGAAAAAGAAACTTGGCACAGTAAATTAAGTGCTGAAAATTGGAGTTCCCCGATTATTCTAACAACGATGGTACAGTTTTTAGAAGTCTTATTTTCTGGTGGAACTCAAAGCGTACGCCGATTACATCAATTGGCTAAAAGTGTACTTATCTTTGACGAGATTCAAACATTACCCATCAAATGTACCTACCTATTTTGCAACGCCATTAATTTTTTAGTAGAACACGCTCAAGTCACCGCTTTACTCTGTACTGCAACTCAACCATTGTTGAATGCCTTAAAGCACCCTAAAAGTGAAGACTATTTTTTCCCTAAAGGAGAAGAATTGATTGATGATGTGGGGCAAGTTTTCAATGACTTAAAAAGGGTGCAAATTATTAATGGCTGCAAAAATGGTGGTTGGGATGTCGATGAAATTGTGAGTTTGGCTTTAAAAGAATTGAGCGATAAAGGCAGTTGTTTGATTATCGTCAACACTAAATCATGGGCTAAAAATTTATTTCAACTCTGTAAAGAGAAGGGAAGCATAACTGGCTTGTATCATTTGAGTACACACCAATATCCCGCACACCGTCAGAAGCTGCTCGAAGAGATCCGCAAAAGGTTGAATGATAAACTGCCAGTATTATGTATTAGCACGCAATTGATGGAAGCTGGTGTGGATATTGATTTTGCTACTGTGATTCGATTTTTAGCGGGGTTGGATTCCATAGCGCAAGCAGCGGGACGCTGCAATAGACATGCCATGCTCTCAGATGCATCTGGGAACCCTATGCCAGGGAAAGTGTATATTCTCAATCCTGATAAAGAGCATATTGATGAATTAACGGACATTCAGATTGGTAAAGAAAAAACGCAAAGAGTACTCTCTGAATTAAAAGATCCAGATCATTTGCTTTTACCCAAATCTATAGAACTTTATTTTAAGTATTATTTTTACCAGCGCTCTAGTGAAATGAGTTTCAATGTGCCCGCTAAAGAATTTGGTTATGATACGAATCTATTTAATTTACTCTCAAATGATGTGAAAAATGGTGGGTATAACTCTAAATCATACTTGTTACAACATTCTTTTATGACTGCAGGGAAGTTATTTTCAGTCATTGATGCGCCTACTAAGGCCATCATTATTCAGCATGGAAAGGGCCAAGATTTAATCACACAGCTTTGCTCTGTCGCTAAGGAATTTGACAAAAAGCGATATTATGACCTTTTGCGTCTAGCACAGCGTTATAGCGTCAATGTTTTTCCTAACACATGGAGAGCCCTTTGTGAAAAAGGGGCTATCCTTGAGATACAGGGGGAAGGTGTTTTTTATTTAAATGAGTGTTATTATAGTGAAGAATTTGGCGTGTCGGCCGATCCTGTAACTGAAATGAGCAGTATGGTGGTATAAGAAATGAATCTAAAAAATAGCATCAGCTTTAGACTATGGGGGCGGTTTGCTTTGTTTACTGATCCTATCACTAAAATAGGCGGAGAAAAATTTTCCTATCATCTGCCAACTTATGAAGCCATAAAAGGCGTTTTAAAATCAATTTATTGGAAACCTACGTTTATTTGGTATGTAGATAGAGTTCGGGTTATAAAACCCATACGAACACAAACCAAAAGCACAAAACCTATCAAATGGACGGGTGGAAACAGTACCCATGACTTAGCTATTTATACTTTCTTACACGATGTAGAATATCAAGTAGAAGCTCATTTTGATTGGAACCCACATAGACCCGAATTAGAAAAAGACCGGGTTGATGGCAAACATTTTGCAATCGTCAATCGTTGCCTTGAAAAAGGGGGACGGCAAGATATTTTTTTAGGTACTAGAGATTGCCAAGGGTATGTAGAGCCTTGCCATTTTGGTGAAGGTAATGGGGTTTATGACAATATTGATGAATTGGGTTTTGGTCTCATGTTCCATGGCTTTGATTATCCAGATGAAATAGGCAAGAATGAATTTCACGGACGTTTTTGGGCAGCCACCATGAAGAAAGGTGTTTTAGAATTTCCTAAGCCAGAAGATTGTCAATCTCGTCGGTTTATAAGGGCAATGAATGCGAAAAGCTTTGAGCCGGGCGAAAATCTGCGTTCAGTTGACGAAGAGGCCATTTTATTATGAGTTGGATGACCAGGCTTTATGAAACGTATGAGCAAGCAGTTAATGAAGGTGACGGCAATGATGCACCTCTTCCTGTAGCCCATATTCGTCAAAATGCACATATTAATATTGTTTTGGATGGAAATGGCGCGTTTAAACGGGCAAACGTTTTAAATAAAAAGACTCAGGTTATTTTGCCTGCGACTGAAGACTCAGCGGGACGAACCAGTGGTGAAGCGCCCCACCCATTGGCAGATAAACTACAATATGTTGCCAAAGATTATTTAGACTATGGTGGTATTAAAAAATATAATTTTTTTGAGAGTTATGAGAAACAGCTGCAATATTGGTGTGAATCGGATTATAGCCACCCTAAGGCTATTGCAGTATATCAATACATCAAAAAAGGGCATGTTTTAAGTGACTTAATTCGCTCAAAAATAGTCTATATGGATGAAAATAATCATTTATTAGATCATTGGCCTTATGAAGGAACGGCACCTGAGTTGTTCAGTATACTCCCTAAAAAGGAGGGAATCATTCAACAAAGTTCAGCCTTAGTCTGTTGGTCTGTGGAAATTGATTCGGCGGATTGCGATAGCGCCTCAAATACCTGGGAAGATAAAAGTTTACAAGCAAGCTGGACACAACTTTCATTAAGTCAGGAAAAAAACAGCAAAGGTTTTTGTTTTGTTAGTTCTGAAATACAGTCAATGGCAACCAAACATCCAGCAAGATTACGGCATTCTGGGGATAGTGCAAAGCTCGTTTCATCTAATGATAAGGATGGTTTTACGTTTAGAGGCCGCTTTCTAGATAAATTAGAAGCCGTAGGTATAGGTACAGAGATAACACAGAAAGCACACAGTGCTTTGCGCTGGCTTATAGAACAACAAGGATATCGTAATAAAGATCAAGCTATCGTCGCTTGGGCTATTTCAGGTTCTTTTATACCCAACCCACTAAAAGATCCTATAGATTGGTTCGATGAACCTATGTCTAGCGAGGATGAAATTCCCGCTTCAATAGATCATTCCAATAATTTAGGACAGCAATTTGCGCACAACCTTAGAAAAAGATTGATCGGCTATAAATCAAAATTGGAAGCTCAGGAAAGCATTAGTATAATGGCTTTAGATTCAGCCAGCCCAGGACGTATGAGCATTACTTATTATCGCGAATTAAATGCAACAGAATTTTTTGACAATATTGAGTCTTGGTACAGTGACTTTTCATGGCCACAACATTGTCTAGTTGCTACAAACACACGCGAATGGCGAGAAATACCACCGATTCCATTAGACATAATCAAAGCAGCTTATGGAGAAAGGGTAAATGATAGTCTAGTAAAAAAAACCATAGAGCAGTTGTTATTTTGCATCCAAGATCGCTCGGCATTTCCAAAAAATTTAATCAGTGCCTGTGTGCGCAACGCCAGCAATCCAAATTCACCTATGTATAAAGATGCAAAATGGCTATGGAAGAAAAACATGGGTATTACTTGCGCTTTATTTAAAGGATATTCAGCACGGAACATTAAAAATAAAACAGGAGAACGATATCAAATGAGTTTAGAAAAGGAACGTAGAAGCCGAGATTATTTGTATGGAAGACTATTAGCAATTTCCGAAAAAATTGAACGACACGCTTTAAATCAAAATAATGAAAATAGAATTACCAGTGCTGAACGATTAATGCAGCGCTTTTCGTCACGTCCATTTTCTACCTGGAAAATAATAGATGAAAGCTTACGGCCTTATAAAAATCGTTTGCGAGTCTCTAAGGATGCAGGTTTATTCAATTATTGGGAGCGTCAGACACAAGAGATTTGCGATCTTTTTGACCCAAATGATTTTTTAAATGATAAAGCATTAACAGGAGAATACCTTTTAGGCTATTTTTGCGAGAAAAATTATAGGAAACCTGAAGAAACTAATATTGAAATGAATACCAAGGAGTTATGCCATGAGTCTGAATAATAAAATCGATTTTGCCATTATTTTTAAAGTAAAAAACGCGAATCCAAATGGGGACCCATTAAATGGAAATCGCCCTAGAGTAGATTATGCTAATTACGGTGAAGTAAGTGATGTTTGTTTAAAACGGAAAATCCGCGATCGCTTACAAGAATCAGGAAGTGCGATTTTCGTACAGTCGGATGAGAAAAAAACCGATGGAATGACCAGTTTAAGCCGTCGCGCTGAATCTGTATTGGGAGAACTGCTAACACGAAAAGATGAAGCAGCAAAAAAAGCTTGTGAAATATGGTTTGATGTTAGAAGCTTTGGTCAAGTATTTGCTTTTAAAGGAAAAAAAGCCTCTTCTAAGAAAAAAGAAGGGACGACAGAGGATACAAAAGATGCCAATGGAGTATCTATTGCCATTAGGGGTCCGGTAAGTATTCAATCTGCTTTTAGCAGAGCACCCGTAGATATTGTAAGCACACAAATTACTAAAAGTGTGAACAGTGAAGATACTAAAGATGGTGGTAAAAGCTCGGATACCATGGGAATGAAACATCGAATAGACAATGCCACGTATCTTACTTTTGGCGCAATGAATCCGCAATTGGCTGAACGTACGGGATTTAGCGATGGCGATGCAGAAGCTATCAAAGGTATTCTGCCTAAATTGTTTGAAGGAGATGCTTCCTCCGCCCGTCCAGAAGGTTCAATGAAAATTGAAAAAGTTATTTGGTGGAAGCATAATTCAAAATTGGGGCAATATTCTTCTGCACGGGTTCATGAGACCTTAAAGGTAAATGAGGATGGTACTTACCAATTAAATACACTAGAAGGCTTAACACCGGAGGAAATAGCAGGTTTCTAATAATGGAAGAAAATACGATTGCCATATCGGCGTTACAACATTATGCTTTCTGTCCACGCCAATTTTCTCTGATCCACGTAGAGCAAGTGTGGCATGAGAATTACTTTACAGCAGATGGACGCTTATTGCATGAACGGGTTGATTCTGGAGAAATTGAGCAGCGCGGTAATATGCGTTACGAACGTAGTGTTTCTGTTGTTTCACATCAATATAAAATTCAAGGAAAAATGGATTTATTAGAGATCGATTCTAGCCATAAGCCACAGCGATTTTTTCCAGTTGAATATAAACGAGGCAAACCCAAAATAGAGGATTGGGATAAAATTCAGCTGTGCGCACAGGCATTATGCATTGAAGAAATGCGGAGCACGGAAGTGACTGAAGGTGCTATTTGGTATTGGGAAGTTAGACGTCGAGAAGCTGTGAATATTGATCAAGCATTAAGAAATTCTACAATTCATATCATTGCAGAGGCACATCGATTATTAGAAGAAGGCAAAACGCCCTTACCTATAGCAGATCAATCTAGATGTAAAGGCTGTTCATTGGTTGACATTTGCCAACCCAAAGCGTTTAGAAAAGATTGCTCCAGAAAGCATTTAGAAAATTTATTTTTCGAAAATAAAGCGGTTGATTAAACATGAAAAAGTTGCTTAATACACTCTATATTTCACGGCAAGAAAGTTATGTGCATAAAGAGCGAGAAACCATTGTCATTAAAAATGGCAGTGAGAAACTGGGGCAATTTCCAGTGCTCACTATAGGAAATATCATTTGTTTTGGGCAAATTTCTGTATCACCATTTTTAATGGGGTATTGTGCAGAGCAAGGTGTAGGATTAGCTTTTTACACTCAATATGGTAGGTTTTTAGCCAGAATGCAGGGGAAACAAACGGGGAATGTATTGCTGCGACGTGAACAATATCGATGGGCAGATGATAAGATAAAATCTTTATCTATTGCTCGTACTATTATTGCAGCCAAGCTTGCTAATAGTCGAGCCATATTAATGCGCGAAACTAGAAATCATGGCGAAAATAATTGTATAAAAAAAGTAGTAAATCATTTAGCCGGCAGTTTGGATCGTGTCTCTGCGGCTCAATCCATTCCTGAAGTCATAGGTATTGAAGGTGACGCCGCTAGCGAATATTTTTCTGTATTTAATCAATTATTACACGATAAAAATTTCCAGTTTACTGGGCGATTCAGACGACCTCCAACCGATCCTATTAATGCATTATTATCCTTTGTCTATTCTTTAATTACGCAGGAGTGTGTATCGGCCTTACAAGGTGTGGGTTTAGATCCTTTCGTAGGATTTATTCATCAAGACCGATCGGGACGCGCGAGCCTTGCGCTGGATCTATTAGAAGAATTCCGTGCCTCTTGGGCCGACAGATTTGTTTTAACTTTAATTAATCGAAAACAAGTTCAAGCTAATGATTTCATTAAAGAGTCTAGCGGCGGCATTCGTCTAACAGATGATGCTCGTAAAAACTTATTGGTGGCATATCAACAAAAAAAGCAAGAAGAATTGCTTCATCCTTATCTGCAAGAAAAAGTTCAGATCGGTTTATTGCCACATTGCCAAGCATTGTTATTAGCACGGCATATTCGTGGTGATACTGAATATTATCCACCCTATTGGGTAAAATAAAATGCTTGTTTTAGTAACTTACGATGTTAATGTGGCTTCTGAGTTAGGAACTCGCCGTTTAAGGCATGTTGCCAAAATTTGTTTAGATTATGGTCTCAGAGTGCAAAATTCTGTATTTGAGTGCGAAGTTGATCCCGCACAATTTGTACAGCTTAAATCAAAACTAATAAAAGCATTTAATTCTGAAAAGGATAGTTTGCGATTCTATTTTCTGGGAAAAAATGGACAAAGTAAGATAGAGCATATTGGTGCAAAACCTGCACTAGATGCTTTGCGAGATCCTATAATTTTATGAATCGCTGCCCCTTCGCTCCCATCAAAAGCCCGTGCATCAGCGGAAGTGTAATGCATTGATTTAGAAGAATAATTCTTTGGGTGAACTTAGTGCTAATTTTTTTATTTCTATTAAAACAGCGGTTAGCGGAAACCCCTGTATTTCTTTTTTAATTTCAATGTGTTACGCTTAGGCTGTCGCGCCCCGTGCGGGCGCGTGGATTGAAACGTTCCGAACTTTGACGTTGACACAGCGGTGGGTAGTCGCGCCCCGTGCGGGCGCGTGGATTGAAACGTACCCTGCTATAGTCATTTCTTTCATTCTCTAATGTCGCGCCCCGTGCGGGCGCGTGGATTGAAACACTCATAACTCGTTATTAAGTTATAAGTATATTATGTCGCGCCCCGTGCGGGCGCGTGGATTGAAACTTATCTGACGCATCAGTTAAAATGGTCGTCGGGAGGTCGCGCCCCGTGCGGGCGCGTGGATTGAAACATCATCTTCCGCACAATCTAAAAACTCATCATATGTCGCGCCCCGTGCGGGCGCGTGGATTGAAACGGGAAAAAGACTGCTGAAAGTATCAGTTATTCCGCTGTCGCGCCCCGTGCGGGCGCGTGGATTGAAACTGTATCTATAACGCAGACCTTTTTGCACATCGCAAGTCGCGCCCCGTGCGGGCGCGTGGATTGAAACATCGGGGGAAAGCTTACTCTTTATAATGACACAAGTCGCGCCCCGTGCGGGCGCGTGGATTGAAACTGGGTCTAAAGCGTTACCCGCCGCATCTAATCCGGTCGCGCCCCGTGCGGGCGCGTGGATTGAAACGTCACTAAAAGAATCTCTAGCAGTACTAAGCTCTAGTCGCGCCCCGTGCGGGCGCGTGGATTGAAACAAAACAATATCTG
>VFJV01000117.1 GCA_009885895.1 Gammaproteobacteria bacterium | reverse complement strand
GTCTGCCCTTTTTGGGCGGGCACAGGGGCCCGCCCCTACGGAAAAACAACACGTAAACGTATAAAACCGCGATTTTTACTCCTGGATTGCTTCGCTAGCGCTCGCAATGACGGGCTAAAAGGCATGAGTGTTACATTTAATCCTTAATCCCCAACGACACCAACAAGGCGTCAATCTGTGGTTTGCGCCCCATAAAGGATACAAACAGATCCATGGCGTCTTCAGAGCCGCCGCGACTTAAGATTTTGTCTTTAAATTCTTGCCCTAAGGCGGTATTGTACAAACCTTCTTGTTCAAAACGTTGAAAGGCATCGGCCGATAAAACCTCGGCCCATTTGTAACTATAATAGCCCGCGTCGTAACCACCATCAAAAATATGGGTGAAACTATTTTGAAAGCGGTGATAGCTGGGGCTAGGCGAGACGGCGACTTGCGAGCGCAGGGTATCTAAAGTAGATTGTATCCATTTTGGATTTTTAGCATTGTATTGTAAATGGATGTTAAAATCGAACAAGGAAAATTCTAGTTGCCTAGAAAGGTCCAAGCCGCAATGATAATATTTAGAAGCCAATAACTTTTGATACAAATCATTTGGCAAGGTTTCCCCCGTTTGATAATGCCCAGAAAGGGAGGTTAACACCTCTTCGGACCAACACCAATTCTCCATGAGCTGGCTTGGAAATTCAACCGCATCCCAGGCTACGCCATTGGTTCCAGCAACACTGGGTTCATCGATTTCAGTTAATAGGTAGTGTAAGGCATGGCCAAATTCATGAAACAAGGTCATGACATCATTGTGCGTTAATAATGCGGGCGTATTGTTTCCGGGGCGGCTAAAATTACACGCTACAAAGGTGATAGGCAAATGCAAAACACCTCTTGCATCGCGATAACGAGGCGTGCATTCATCAGCCCAAGCGCCTTGTTGCTTACCAGGACGCGCGTATAAGTCTAGATAAAGATGCCCTTGTAAGTGACCCTCTTTATTGTGTAGGCTATACAATAGAGCATCTTCATGCCAACGGTCAAATTTGTCTTGGGGCAAGAATTGAATGGAAAATAATTTTTCCAATAATTCAAATAGCCCGATTAGCACTTTAGGTAAAGGAAAATAAGCGCGCAAGGCTTCACTGCTGTAGGCGTATTTATTTTGGCGTAATTTTTCACTGTAATAAGCGATATCCCAGGGTTGTAATGCCGATAAGCCACTGTCTTGTTTCGCAAATTTTTTCAACTCCAACATTTCTTTTTTGGCAATGGGTAAGGCTTTTTCTGCTAAGGCATTTAAAAAAGACAATACTTCTACGGTAGAAGGCGCCATTTTAGTGGCTAAAGACAATGTGGCATAATTTTCAAAAGAAAGCAATTTTGCCAGTTCATTTCTTAACTTTAAGATTTTTTTCATAATAAGACCATTATCCCATTGTTTAGCAAAGGGGCCTACATCAGATGCGCGCGTCACATAAGCGACATACATATCCTCTCTTAGCGGTCTGTGATCGGAAAATTGCATGACGGCACTGTAAATAGGTGCTGCCAAAGTTAATACAGGAAATTCTTGTTCTTTTCCTTTGGTTTCTTCTATAAGCCAAGTGGGTAAACCCGACAATTCTTCTTCATCGTGTATTGCGCGCGTATAGGCATTGGTTGCATCCAATACATTGGCACTAAATTTTGAGCACAATGCAGCAAGTTGTTCGCTTATGTCTCGAAAGAATTCTTTTTTATCGGCACTTAAAGCGACACCAGACAAATAAAAATCGCGTAAGGCGTGGGTAATGACGGTTTTCTGAGCATTATTCAAGGCTTCAAAAGCAGGGCTTTCTTTGATTTGTACTATGATCTGATACAAATCGGCATTTTGTCCTATTGCACTATGGTAGTCTGTCCACAATGAAATAGCTTCATTGTAAGCCGCACGTAATTCAGGGGTGCTGGCTACATTGTTTAAATGGCGTATGGGTCCCCACAATATCGCTTCTTTGGCGGATAAATCTTCTAGAGGTTGTAATACTGTATTCCAGCTCGGTGTAGGTGTATTGCAAATTTCAGAAATGATTTTATTAGCATTTGCGATAAAAGCTTTAACCTGTGCGACAATATCATTTGGTTGAATAGTACTAAATAGCGGTAGGACCACAGAGGGATTTTTCATTGCGTAGGACTCCTATTTTTTAAAACGGGCAACATGACGATGACAATAGGGCATTGCCTCTTTATGTTGATAATAGTGCTGATGGTAATTTTCCGCGGGCCAAAAAGTGCTAACGGGCAGTAGCCGTGTACTAAGGTCATAACCCATGGCGCTTAACGTATCCATAACGGCTTGTACCGTGCGTTGCTGTTTGTCATCATAATAAAAAACGGCACTCAGATATTGTGGACCCAGATCCGGACCTTGGCCATCCTTTTGCGTAGGGTCGTGAATTTCAAAAAAATATTGAATGACGGTGGTTAAATCGGTTTTATCGCTATCAAAAACAATGCGTAGGGCTTCATAATGCTCCGTTTTTTTATTGCAGACGTCTTCATAGGACGGATTGTCTACAGAGCCGCCGCTATAACCCACTTCTGTTTTGAGCACACCGGGTAAACGATCTAAATAATATTGCACGCCCCAAAAACAGCCTGCGGCAACGATGATTTCTTCTGTTTCTAAAACAGTTTCATCGGCTACAAATTCTATGGCTAAGCCATTGACACAATGACGTAGATTATTCGCCGTTAAGTGTTCGCCATCAAAGACATGGCCTAAATGGGCGTGGCAAGTTTGGCATAGAATCTCAGTGCGCCAGCCATCGGCATCGACTTGGCGCAGGATACGTCCGGGTAATTCATCGTCAAAACTCGGCCAGCCGCAATGACTGGAAAATTGAGAGTCCGCGCGAAATAAAGCGTTACCACAAGCACTGCATAAATAAGTACCCTGTTGTAAAAGGGTTGCATAATCGCTGCTAAAAGGTGGCTCCGTGCCTTTACCGAGCACAATCTGTAATACGGCGGGGGTGAGTGATTTATATTTGAACATAGGGTGGTTGCTCCAGTGTAGATTAGCAAGGATAAATTTATTTAGGCTAATTTGCAAGCTTAGGGTAGATGGGGTACTATAACCTACCTAAATAGAGGAATCAAAAATGGTTCAATCAAAGAGTATTGTCTTGCCGGGTGCCAAAGTACTGTGGTTTTTAGTCATGACCTATACAGTGACTATTTTGCTGGCCAATTGGTTTGATATGCGTATGGTGCAAATAGGCCCGTTCATAACGGATGCTGGCACTTTGATTTTCCCCTTGTCCTTTATTATTTCAGATACAGTCACCGAAGTGTATGGCTATAAAGAAACACGGCGTGCCATTTGGTGTGGATTTTTGTTTAACCTCTTATTTTTAGGCTACGGTGCGTTAGTGACGCATTTGCCTAGCCCCGAGGTTGCGCCATACAATCTGGAATTCGACACCTTAATGAACGTAGAATGGCGCATTATCGCGGCGTCTATGATCAGCTATTTTTGTGCTGAACCCATAAACGCATATATCATGGCCAAATTAAAATTGCGTTGGCAAGAAAAACATATGGCGGCGCGTTTTGTGTCTTCTACCTTAATTGCTTCGGCTATAGACAGCATCGTGTTTACCAGCATTGCTTTTTATGGCTTAATGCCTAGGGAAGCCTTAATCATTATGGTGCTGACCATGTGGTTGATTAAAGTGGCCGTGGAAGTACTGGGTTTACCCTTTTCTTTGCGCTTAGCAAGATACCTAAAAAAAACAGAAGGGCGAGATATTTTCGACCGCCATACGCAATTTGCTATGTGGCATTGGGAAGCCAATTATAGAGCTGAAGACAATGGTCCCATTGTGAAGCCACAAAATGAATGAAGCGTCTAATCTTAAAAGCGAAAAGTCTACACTAGAAGAACATATCTCTGGCGTTATAGAGCGTATTACTTTTTTTAATCCTGAAAATGGGTATTCCATTATTAAAATCAAAGTTAAAAATGACAGCGATAGGGTTACCATCGTCGGTGAATTAGGGGCTTTAAGTGAGGGTGAATACGTACATTGTCGCGGGCAATGGGTTAACGATCGCAAATATGGAAAGCAACTTAAGGTTAGCGCCATAGAGGTTATTCTACCGGATACCCTAGCGGGCATAGAGCGTTATTTAGGATCGGGTTTACTACGAGGCGTCGGTGCCCATTTTGCTAAAAAAATGGTGGCAAAATTTGGGACTCGTGTTTTTGAAGTGATTGAAAATAGTCCTAAAGAATTGTTGAAAATTCCACAATTTGGTAAGCAGCGTTTAGAAACGGTCATAGCATCTTGGGAAGATCAAAAAATGGCACGCGAGGCCGTTTTATTCCTACAAGAACACGGCGTGGGTCTAGCCAAGGCGATGCGGGTCTATAAAACGTATGGCGCTAACACTGTCGCTAAGATCACCGCCAATCCCTATGCTTTGGCCTTCGATGTAGATGGCATTGGTTTTAAAACAGCCGATGAATTGGCTTTAAAGTTGGGCTTTGCACCTCATTCGGTGGAGCGGGCTATTGCAGGTATCGATCATGTGTTACAGAATTTGTGTCAAGAAGGGCATTGCACTTACCCGCGAGAGGCGTTGTTGGCCGCTACGGCGCAGTTATTATCCTTAAACGAGGATACCCTAACTCAAGCCTTAGAACAGGGTATTATCGATGGACATTGGGTGGCCGAATTAGTCGATGAAATCGCATGTATTTACCCTCGTTCGTTGTATTGGGCAGAAGCCGGGGTTGCTAGAGAAATGGCGCGCTTACAAGAAGGGGAGTGTCCATGGCAAGGGAATATAGAAAAAAACAGTATTTCTTGGTTAGAAAAGCAAACGCATATTCATTTGTCAGAGTCGCAATCTAAGGCCTTATTGGAGGTTTTGGGGCATAAGCTTTCCATTATTACCGGAGGGCCTGGCGTGGGTAAAACCACTTTAGTCAATTCCTTATTAAAGTTATTTCACAAAGCGCGTTTAACCGTCAACCTGTGCGCACCTACCGGGCGTGCTGCTAAACGTATGATGGAAACAACGGGTTTTCCGGCACAGACTATACACCGGCTATTAGAAATTGATCCTATTGCTCGTTCTGCTAAATTTAATCAGGAAGAACCCTTAACGGCCGATGTTTTTATCATCGATGAAAGTTCGATGATCGATATCGTTTTGATGTATCAATTGTTAAAAGCCATCCCCACGGCATCCGCAGTGATTTGGGTAGGCGATAGCGATCAACTGCCCTCGGTGGGTCCGGGCGCTGTTTTATGCGATTTTATCGCCTCAGAAACCATCCCTACCGTGCATTTAACTGAAATTTTTAGGCAAGTAGCGGATTCGCAAATTATTTTAAATGCGCACCGTATTAATCAAGGGCTATTGCCACAAGCGCATGGCCTAAAAGAAGCTGATTTTTACGTGATTGCAGAAAAAAGCCCTGAAGCCATCTTTGAAACGGTTATCAATTTAGTGGTAGAACGTTTGCCGCGGTATCATCAGTGTTCGGCTATTCAGGATATACAGGTATTATCGCCTATGAATCGAGGTACTCTAGGGACGTTCACCTTAAATAACGAGTTGCAAAAACGCTTAAATGGCGAGGCAAGCATCACAATAAATCGTTTAGGTGCGGTTTATGCTGTAGGCGACAAAGTGATCCAAAGCGTGAATAATTACGACAAAGCTGTTTTTAACGGTGATATAGGTTGGATAGAAAGCATTAACACCGAATCGCAAACGGTACAAGTATTGTTTGATGGCCGCAGTGTGCCATACGATGTGGCCGAGTTGGATCAAATTAACCTCGCTTATGCCATTAGTATACACAAAAGCCAGGGCTGTGAATTTCCTATTGTGGTCATTCCTCTCGCGATGCAACACTATAATTTATTGGTACGCAATCTATTATACACCGGCATTACTCGAGGAAAAAAAATGGTGGTATTGGTTGTAGAGCAAAAAGCCTTGCAAAAGGCTGTGGCCAATGATAAAACGCGGGCGCGCATGACTAAATTAAAAGAACGCTTACAGCGTAAAGTGGCGTTGAGGTGATCTATTATGTTTAAAGAAGATTCTACCAATTTAAGCGAAACGTTGTTAACCCAATTACAGCAGCGCTTTCACTTAGAAAAATTTAGAGCAGGGCAGCTAGAAGCCATGCTCAGTTTATTTCAAGAAAAACGCTTGGTGTGCATTCAACCTACGGGGCATGGTAAGTCACTCTTGTATCAATTGCCCTCAACCGTATTACCGGGCATTACGGTCGTCATTTCACCCTTGTTGGCTTTAATGCGCGATCAAATTCGGCATTTAACGCAGCGTTTTGATATTGCCGCCGCCAGCATCAATACCGATCAAACCGATGCCGAAAATGCCGCTGCCCAGCGTGATGCGTTTTCTGGACAGCTGAAAATACTATTCATTGCTCCTGAAAAATTGGATCATTTACAATACTTTCAATTTTTAGTAAAACTGCCTATTAGCTTTATTGTTATTGATGAAGCGCACTGCATTTCCACCTGGGGGCATGATTTTCGTCCCAGTTATCGCCAGATTGTACGCTTTATTCAGGCTATAGAAGAGATCAATCCCAATGTATATGTACTTGCTATTACGGCAACGGCCAATAAAAAAGTAGAAGCCGATATTCAACAACAATTGGCTTTTAATCAGGGACAGGTTGAAGTGCAGCGCCACAGTATGCGTCGCGACAATTTATATTTATCGGTAATGCAGGCTGATAATGTCAGTGAAAAATTGTCTATAGTAAAACAGCTATTAGAGCAAATAGAAGGCAATGGTATTATTTATTGCGCCACCCGAGACAATACGGAATTGGTTGCCAGTTTTTTAAGAATGCAACAGATCAATGTGATGGCGTACCATGCAGGGTACCCAGCGGATAAAAAGCAGCAGTTACAACAGGAATTTATTGCCAACCATTACAAAGCCATTGCAGCAACCAATTCTCTAGGCATGGGCATAGACAAACAAGATCTGCGTTTTGTTATCCATTTTGATGTGCCGGGTTCCATTACCGCGTATTATCAAGAAGTCGGTCGTGCTGGACGCGATGGTAAAGCAGCATATGGCATTTTATTATTTCAGAAAAACGACATTCGAATTCAAAAACATTTTATAGACTCCGCAGAACCCAGTGCTAAGAGTTTCCAACGGGTTTTAGCGATCCTAAAAGAGAACGGTAGCCTGCAATTATTGAACCTAAAACGTGAGAGTGGGTTACATCCTACACAAGTCATCGTCATTCTGGCTGAATTGATTGAACAAGGCTTAGTCGAAAAACAGCTGGTCTTTGGAAAGCAACTGTATGTGTTAACCCAAAAAAATGCAAAACCCGACTTGTCACGCTATGAAGCACAGGCGGTGTTAAAAACAAATGAATTGAACGCTATGATAGACTATACGCAAGACACTAAGCAGTGTTTAATGCTGCGTTTAAGTCAGGTGTTGGGCGATAACAGCGTTTATAAATGCAAAAATTGTGCCAATTGCAAGCCATCAGCATTCAAACTGAACGCGACGCATTCCAGTGGCATACAATCTTGGTTATTGTCACGGCATGTTCCTATTGATCTAGGAACAGCAGCAGAAGGTTTGGCCTTGTTTGATGGTCAAATGCGCCAGCCACTGTTTATAGAGTTTATGAAAAGCCGGATGTTAAGAGGTGTATCGCCAAATCAAGCACTGTACAATTTAATCCGTGAGATGCTAAGCACATTGTCTCAGCGCTATTCTTGTACGGCACTATTAACCTTACCTTCTACAACTTGGGTCGATAGAGATTCAATCAGTGAATGTATCGCTCAGCATTTAAAAATCCCTCTATTTTTGGATGCATTGCAGTGGAAAACCCAACCTGAAACTCGTCAGGGAGAACTATTGAATAACGATCAACGCCGCTTTAATGTAGATAAAAAAATGCAGTTGATCTTAGCCTCGCCGCGGCCAGTGGGAAATCTATTATTATTAGACGACTACGTGGGTTCAGGTGCTACGTTAAAAGAAGCCTGCCGCGCAATAAAGCCCTTTTTGAGTGAAAATCAAAAAATTGTGCCTGTAACCATTGCCTCCATACGGTGGAGATTGGGCAAACGCGGGATGATATGACCGTTTAGTATGCGAAATTTCCTAAAGAAAGGGTCTGCTAGGGGGTTAAAACAGCCCTTTTTATGACTAACCGGATGATTTAGAAGGTTATTTTTCGATCAAATGTGCCCTGTTTGCGCATTTCGTACCCTTGTAAGACAGGTTAAATTGCTCTAATATGAGCCATATATGCAGTATATGCGCATAACGAGAAGGCTGATTAGGATATTAACGATATATTAACGCTAAGAAGGGGCTAAAAATGGAAGAACGAGTAATAAACTTGGATACAAATAAGGCAGTTTTTGAGCAGAGGAATAATGGCACTTTGCGCCTAATTAAGGGCAATAAGGATGCTTCTTCAAAGCTAGATAACCCTAGAAAGTTTTTAATGGACTTTGAAGATATAGTGCAAACAGAACTGCAAAAGTCTTCATTTTGCATAGACTTAATCCATGAAGAGCGTGAACGCCATGAAAAGGAGCTGCATTTTCAGCTGACAACACTGAAAGAATTGTGGCGTTTGGTAGCCCCTTCGAAAGATCGTGAGGGGCGTGCTGTAAAGAAAATGAACACGATAGCGGCCAGCAGGCAGGCGATTGCAGAGTGTGAGGAGCGTATTTCGGTTATTCAGCAGCGCGTTTCAGTGTTGCATGAAGCGTTGTGCACGGCATTGTGATATGGTCGCGGCTGTTTTTTAACTAGGATCCTTAAAATAGCGCAAAGTAATCTCTTCTAAATGATTTAAACGCTCACATGCGTTGATGGCCATACAAAATTCAGCCCTTGTAGTCAAAGGCCGTGCGTAATATTTTGCAAATTTGCGTGCCTGTAAAATAGCAAAACGTTCATCTGTAACGAGATTGTTTAAGCGTAGTACATGCTCCATAAAAACAGAGCCGATTTCCTGTAAACTGGGCGGTATAAATATTTCCTGATTTATTTCGGCCGTTAATTTTTTAATTAACCAGGGTTGGCCCACACCGGCTCTTGCGATCATCACTGCAGCGCAACCTGTAGCCAACATTTTTTCTAAAGAGGCAAGGCATGCCACATCACCATTGCCAATGACCGGTATTTTTAGATTCTTGGCAAAAAACGCTATGCTATCGTAACGGCAAGGGACATCATAGTGTTCAGTCCAATGTCGACCATGCACGACCAAAAAATCCAGGCCGGAATCTTTCAATACGCTCAATAAGTCCTCATGGAAAAGCTCATCCTGATTTTCAACGCGAATTTTAATGGATACCGGCAGCTGAGTGCTTTGTTTCATCGCTTGGATCAGTTGCAATAATTTTAAGGGTTCCAGCAACAGGCTGGAACCAGCTCCTTTGCGACGAATTTTTTTAACCGGACAACCGCAATTTAAATTAATTAAATCAGCGCCTAAATCAGTCACTATTTTAGTAGCCAAGGCTAATTCAGCGGGATCCGATCCGGCCAATTGAAAACAAAGAGGCCCTTCTTCAGGATCTTTCATCACTAAGCGTTTTTGCGCCGACAAAGATTGATGCAGCAGCGTTTTACAAGAAATCATCTCTGTGCAAGAAAAAGCAGGCTGACTGTAACGAGCAGTCAGCACTCTAAAAGGAGCGCAACTAATTCCCGCCAAAGGCCCTTGGATCAAATGGCTTAAATAGCGTGTTTGGCCTAGAATTAAAGGGTTAAGTCTGGGAACGTTCATGTCTTGACTCATGCTTTTGCTTGCCTAGTTGCTATAAAATTGGATTGCATCCTGCTGGCATAAGAAATCGCTGCTAAGCCAAGTGTAAAAATAGCTCCCGCAAAAACAAAAAATATTAAATATGAATATCCATGATGTAGAAAATATGACATGAGATAAGCCGCTATAGCCTGACTTATGGCACAATATAAAGTGGCACGCCCCCAATAATGCGGATGCTGCTCCAAACCGACTAACTCTAATACACGGCCTGAAATTAAGCTGGGGATAGACGAAAGCATCAGCCCCATTGTAAAGCTTGAAAATAAGCATAAAGCTATAAGATGATTTCCTAGCACAATGCTCAATAGCCCTATACAAGCAATTAAAAAAGCACCTATTAAACTTTTTTGATATCCTGTTTTGTCTGCAATGATCCCACTACAGGATGGTCCTAGTGTTGCTCCTATGCCAAAAAGAGACCAAAATAAGCCACTCATCACTACACTTAATTGAAAGTTACTATTAGCATATGCGACCAAAAACAGCGTATGTGGAACCATGCCAATACCATAGGCCAAATAAGCGATAGAAAGGAGGGTGAAAGCTTTCTTGTTTTTTAAATTTTCAATAGGACATATTTTTGACTTAAAGGTTGTTTTCTCTAAAGTTATATCGTTTTTATCTTCACTAAAAGTCTTCCACGCAATAGCTGAAACTATGGCGGCTAATAATGCAGATATCATCCAAGCAACCGCAGTATCATTTCTTGAAAAGTAGGGCAATACAGAACCCGAAATAATAATGCCGGCTCCTATACCAGAAAACATAATTCCCGCAGCACGTCCTTTATGTGAAGCGGGCGCTTTTTTCAAGATTACCGCTGGACTCATGATCATCAGCAGAGCGCCGGAGATACCTGCTGAAAAACGCCAAAGTGTTAACCAAATTAACCCTAGGTGAATAGCACATAAGGCCAAACTCAGTATAGATAAAAGCAGACTAAATTTAACCACTTGCCCTAAAGAAAAATAGCGTAGGCTATAATGCCCTAAATAGACAGCCACAAGGTATCCAAGGAGATTACCTGCACCCACATAACCC
>VFJV01000053.1 GCA_009885895.1 Gammaproteobacteria bacterium | reverse complement strand
TCGTAGGGGCAACCCCCTGTGGTTACCCTGGTTGGGCAGGCACGGGGGCCTGCCCCTACGAAAGGATTCCGTTACGTCTTTAAGCGCCGACTGTTTTACTAAACTTCCGCGACAACCACTTTCTCACGCCGATCTCGTCATTGCGAGAAAATGAGTACTGGATGTATAATAGAAAATGTGACCGGCGGCAACAGTGACATGATTACGCTAAACCAAACGAATGCAGCGCGGCAATCCAGATTGGCTTCTTTTTTTACCGAGAACTGCTGCTATCTAGTCACAATTTGTGTGCTTTTATTCACAACACAAAAACAATTTCTTTGCGTGCGCTTAAATCGCGATACAATGCATCCAATTGTTCTAGGTTTTCAGCCATAAAGCGAAGTGAAAAAGAGCTGTATTTTCCTTGGCTGCTGTTTTTTATGCTGATATCAGCTTCGGTTATGCTGGGCACATGGGATTTTACGATGGCCAATAAATTGACCAGAGGAAGTACTGCCGCTATGGCGGTTACTTTCAGCACATAGCGGCAGGGAAAACTGAGTAGGGTGTCTTTTTTTTCCATTTAAGCGTCTTTTTTTGATGGCCCACCATCGAAGGTGGCGCGGATGCTGTCCATCATGCGAGTCCACAAGCCACCCATTGGATCCGCTTTTAATGCCACCAGAGGGTATTCATTCAGAGCTTTATTATCAAGTAACACGGTGATTTTACCCAAAACTTGACCTTTTTGTATGGGCGCATTGATTGTGCTCGGCAAGAGTGTTTGCGTGCTGATTTTATCCATGCGTCCTGCGGGGATGGTTAAATACAATTCTGACTGTAGACCGACGTTAACCAATTTGTCCTCGCCCTTGTACACCCGTACTTGGCCCAAGATTTGATTGGCATTGTAAAGTTTTTTAGTTTCGTAGAAACGCGCGGCATAGGTTAGCAAGGCTTGGCTATCTTCGGCGCGTGCATTATCAGATGGTGCTCCAAAGACTGCAGTGATAAAGCGGGTATCTCCTTGTTTCGCGGAACTCACTAAACAATACCCAGCTTCATCGGTATGGCCTGTTTTTAAACCATCGGTATTAGGATAACGCCATAACAAACGATTGCGATTTTGTTGGGTGATGCCGCCATAGGTAAATTCTTTTTGTGAAAAGCCTTTGTAATAGTCAGGAAATTGCGTAATGATGTTGCGCGCTAGAATAGCCATATCGTGCGCCGATGAATAATGTTCAGGATGTGGCAATCCATTAGAATCCGTGAAATGGGTATTGTTCATGCCTAAATGCGCCGCTTGTTGATTCATGAGATTGGTGAAAGCGTCTTCAGTGCCGCCGATGAATTCTGCCATAGCCACACACGCATCGTTACCGGAATCAACGATAATGCCTTGTATGAGGTCACGCACAGTGACTTCATCGCCGACTTGCACAAACATGCGCGAGCCGCCGGTTTTCCAGGCTTTTTTACTGATTAGAACTTTATCGTCCAAATGAATTTGGCCGCTGACTAAGGCATTAAAGGTTAGGTATAAGGTCATTAATTTGGTTAGGCTAGCGGGGGCTAGTTGTTCATCAGGATTATTGGAACCTAGAACTTTCCCATTGCTGGCGTCGATGAGGATATAGGCCTTTGCATTGATGGTGGGCGCAGGTGGAATCACGAGGGGCGCTTGCAAATGGCCATTGTTAGGGCCTATAGGAAGATTTACGGCGTTGTCAGCCGCAAAGCCAGGGGTGCTTATAATGGGTAGCAGTAGGGCTGCGGTAAAAGCGGTTAGCTTAAAATAAGAGCGAAGGGTCATGGTTTCATCCTCAATGTTGCGTTAACGATGGCTAAAATTATGCTGCAATCTAGCACATTTTATATGTTGAGTAAAATGCCTATTAGCGCGAATTCTGTTTAAGGAATTTATATAGACTTACAGTATGAACCGTAGGTTGGGCCTAGCCGCAACGGGGCGGCGCGGGCGCTAATGGCTTGTAGCCCAAAACTGAATAATTTTTGCACTGGACGCCCAAAAAACAGCAGAAAACAGTCCTTTCTCATAGAGGATAGGCACAATTACTTGTAGCGTATCCTAGAATATGGTAATTTTATGGCTGGATTTATTCGCAGTCCCCCCGCGCAGTGCGTAAGCGGTAGTCAGCCATATAATCCAGCAATACTCCCAAAGGACGTGTTTGTAGGTTTTAGGTTTGCAAGCTTGTTTTTTAGGGGTGAAAATATCCTACTGTACGTCAAGGGTTGTGCTTTGGAATCTAGATCCTCAGGAAGGGTTAAAAGACCTTTTCTGAAAAGGGCATAACGTATGGTGTTCAGTATTTTTGTCAACATCGATGGAGATTTAAGTAATGAAAAAACTAGGCTTAGGCGTTTTAGCCTTGGTAGTGAGTCTTGGACTAGCCGCCTGTGGTGGTAGTGGTAGCAGTGCCGCCGATACGCAAGCTAGCAATGACCAACCTGCAGCGCAAGCGGATCAATCTATGGCTACAGATGCCTCTGACAGTGATACGACTGCAACAGCCGTAGCACCTGCAGCACCTGCAGCACCTGCAGCACCTGCTGATCAAAGCGCAGATGACAGCAGCGCAGATGACAGCAGCGCAGATGACAGCAGCAATAGCAGCGACGATTCCGCTGAATAGGCTTTCTAGCCAATTTTCTTGGACGCCCTAATTTGTTTAACACACGAATTAGGGCGTTTTTTATAGCGTAATGAAGAGCAGGGTCACCGCAGTGGGTAAACACGAATTGCCTTTCGAGAGTAAATATTCTTACGAACACTCAAAGAATTATTTTATCAAACATCAATCCGCTAGAAGACGGCTCACCACTTGGCTGGAAGGCCTAATGATCAAACGCGCTTGGCATATTGCTGGGAAGCCTAAGGTCATTTTAGATCTCCCCTGTGGCTTTGGTCGTTTGTGGCCAGCACTCATTGCAACGGGAGCCACAAAAATTATAGCCGCAGATAAAGCCGAAGGCATGCTGCAAGTGGCCAAGGAAATGACATCTGCTGATATTCTATCCCGTGTGACTTGTATGCCTTCAACGGCAACCGAAATTGAATTAGCAGACAAATCGGTAGACAGCGTTTTTTGTATGCGTTTATTGCATCATATTCCTGACAAAAATTACAGATTGGCCATGTACCATTCTTTTGCGCGGGTGGCACGTGAAACGGTCGTTATATCGTTGTGGATCCAAAATTGCGCGCGTTATCAATTTAACAGAAATGCGGCTAAAAGGGGCGATAACGGCGTTCGTAAAGGCGACCGCTATTTCTTTAATGTACAAGAAATAGAAGCGGAATTTATTGAAGCCGGATTTGAGATCCTAGGCCATGTCGATATGATGCCTTATATCTCCCCATGGCGGACCTATGTCTTAAAAGTTAAAGATACGCATAGCAGTTGATGTTTAGGGTAGAAGACTAGTCCTAGAGCAACAAGGGTAAAAATAGATATGACTGTTACGAGATGGGCGTATAGGCAACACCCCCTAAAAATCAAATGCGTAGAGTATAGAGTCTTATGGCACAACTGTTTACACTGCATCCCGATAACCCACAAGATCGCTTGTTAAAGCAAGCCGTAGCGATGATCCACGCAGGTGCGGTCATCGCTTTACCCACGGATGCAAGCTATGTTTTGGCCTGTCATTTAGGCGATAAATCGGCCTTGGATCGCATACGCAGTATTCGCCGATTAGACACGAATCATTTAATGACTTTATTGTGTAAAGATTTATCGTCTTTAAGCAGCTATGCCAAAATTGAAAATAGTACCTTTCGTTTATTAAAAAGCCTAAGCCCAGGACCTTTTACCTTTCTTTTAAGTGCTAGCCGCGAAGTGCCCAATCGCATATTGCATCCTAAACGTAAAACCATAGGCTTGCGTATTCCTGATTCCGCTATTTGTCAGCATGTACTCTCCTTATTGGCAGAGCCTTTATTGGTTACAACCTTAATTTTACCTGGGGAAGATTTGCCATTGACGGATGCGTTGGATATTCGTGAAAAATTGGAACATCAAATCGATCTGGTGATTGACGGTGGTCCGGGCTCGTTGACACCTACAACGGTTATAGATGCCACACAAGCGGCACCCGTTTTAGTGCGTCAAGGTTTGGGCGATGCAAAACTGTCTTAAAAACAACTCAATAGCATCGTGCCATCAACATTTCTGCCGTTAAATTTTGTTTATCATTTCGCTCTATGCGGTCATGAACTAAGCCTTCTTTTAAAGCTAAAATACGATCGCCATACGCTAAGGCATGATTCACATTATGCGTGGTCAACAAAGCGGTGATCTGGCGTTCATGAATAATGTGCGCCGTTAAGGCCATTAAATGTTCGGCGGTTTTCGGGTCTAGCGCACTGGTGTGCTCATCCAATAATAAAATTTCGGGTGGATACAATACTGCCAGCGCTAAGGCGAAGGCTTGTTGTTCCCCGCCAGATAAACGCGCAACCAAGACGTTCAATTTAGTGGCTAAATTGGGGTTAAACGCGCGCAAATAATCGGCTAAAGAATCGATTTCATCGGCTTTATGTTTGTTTTGTATTAATTGGTAATTTTCAAACAAGGTTAAATTTAAAAATAGATTGTCCTGTGCATTTTGGGTTAAAGTGTGGATGCACCCTGCACGCTCTTGTGTAGACAAAGATAAGATATTTTTATTTTTTAAAATAATTTTACCTTCATTTGTTTTGTAGCGGCCGTCTAACAATTTTAACAAGGAGCTTTTGCCCGATCCATTGGCGCCCAACACGACGACGCAATCACCTTGTTGCACTGTATATTCAATGTGGTGCAGTATCGGGCGTTCCAACGAGGGGTGTCTTAAGGTCAGGTTTTCAAAATGAAGTAATGGCATCATCATGGTAAACTCGCTTTTTGTGTGGCGGTACGTAAAAATAAAGCCAATAGCACGCCTAAGAGTAATTTTAAATAAATAGGATTGATGTTTAAACGCAAGAGCCCGTTTAGAATAAAGAAATATAAGGTAATACCTATAAAGGCGGCCAACAATTCACTGCCTGCGCGCAAATACTGTTTTTTAACCAAAGGCAAAATAAGGTGTTGTCCTAGCACAATAGCGCCAATGCCCACCAAGGTCATGCCTACGCCCATACCTATATCGGCATAACCAATAATTTGAGCGGTGATGGCGCCGGAAGCGGCGGCCAATAAATTATTTAAACTGAAACCAGCAACGCGCAGATAGGTTACGTTATAACCTTGCCGTGATAATAAGGCCGGATTATCGCCAAAAGCACGCAAACACAAACCGAAACGGCTTTGCAATAGCGTATAAAAAGCAACAACGATGAGGCCCACAGCTAAAGCCACACTAAACCAGCCTAACGTTGTACTGTGGGCAAAAGCGGTGCTGAACAAAGTCGGTGTGTTGAGTAAATTAATATTAGGCCGTCCCATAATGGCCATATTAACACTGTATAAAATGAAGGAGGTTAAAATACCAGCCAACAGCGGATCTACTTTTCCGCCATTTTGTAGAAATGCCGTAAAAGTACCTGCTAGGGCACCGCAGGTTAAGGCGACCAAAAACGCGATGAAGGGCGATATGCCCATGGTGCTTAACTGTGCGAATACGCCAGCACCCAAGACGAAACTGCCGTCTATAGTCATGTCGGTGGCGCGTAATAAGGTATAACTTAAATTAATACCCAAGGCTAAGGGAATTAAGGTTAAGGATTGCGTGAGTGTTGCCAGTAATAACCCAATCATTTCACGGCTCCTAAACGCGCATCGCTGACATTGACTACGGCATAATGTTGCTTTTCCGCTTGTTCTTGAATGGATTGGATATCTTGCCCTTGTGCTGTCAAAGCCTCGGGGTTAATAAATACTGATAAATTCGTCATTTTAACGACGGGAATATCGGTTGCATGCGTGCCTTGTAAAATGTTCAGTGCGACCTTAGCGCCTTCTACGCCAATCTGATATTCTTTAACGCCCAAAGCAAAGCCTGAGCCATTTTGTACGGAGCCATCATCGGCGCTGATTAAGGCAATGTGTTTTTCGTTGGCTGTTTTCGACAAGGTGGCAATACCACTGACGACTAAGACATCTTTTAAGACAATAATACCTTGCGTTTGTGGCGATAGGGATTGGGCAATGCTATACAGATCGGGCAAGGCGGTGATCATGCGGGTATTGATTTGTATGCCCAATGTTTTCCCGGCGGCAACGGCCTCATTGACTTGGGGCAGTATTTTATCGTTGTTGCTGTAAACCAACGTAAATTGTGTTTTGAGAGGGTAAACAGCGTGTATGAATTGTATGATTTGAGTCGGGGTGATTTCATCGTCTACCAAGGCCAATTGGCTATGCTCGCGTGCGCTGTCGGGTAATAAGGCGGCAAGACCCACGATGGGGCGATCTTTGATCATCGCGGCGGTCATTTCGGTGGGTTGTGTGGCGATGGGCGCGTAGAGGTCGATGTTTTTATTTTGCAATTGTAAAATCATGGCGCGTTGTAAATTTATATCGCCTTGGGCGCGCATGACTTGAAATTTCACCGGCTGTTTTAAAGTCGCGCTTAAGGTATCTTCAAAACCACTCGTGATTTCATCCATCGCTGGATGTTCTATAGGGATAATAATGCCTATCTGAATGGGTTTTTGAGCGGGGTTACGTGTGTTATGTGGTTTATCGCAGGCACTCAGCAATAATAAAGTCACTAAGCTAAAATGGGCTAAGAGTCGCTTCATGTCTGGTTTCCTCACGTTAATTATTTTGCATACAAGAACTTTTTTAAAGCTTGCCGTTGTTCCGTCGTTAAACGTTTTAGTTCATTTGAGCCCCGAGTAATCTTGGCGATGCTCACATTAAATTCCTGCGCTATGTCGCGTTGCGTCAATTCTTCTGCCAATAAGGCTTTCACGATACACAAACGCGTGGCGATGCTTTGTCTTTCTTCATGGGTTAAAAATAAATCAAAAAATTGCGTCAAGCGTTGAACATCGGCATCTTTGGCGCAAAAAGATACAAATTTTAACCAATTATCGTCTGTCATAGCGCCTCCAAGTGTATTTATGTAATGCTACACCATTATGAGAGTGCTGTCAAGCTGTTTTATCCCTCAGGTACCCCCTCATTTAAATCACCCCTAAGATATCTGTTAACTCATCTTCCGCAGCAGATTGACTGGAGTAATGCATTAGCAAAAATAGGCTTAATTTCGAATCATTTTCATTGGTTTTAGTCTAAGCTCCGATGATAATAATTGTTAAAATAAACAATCAACACGCTGTAAGACACAAGACATTGCCAAC
>VFJV01000161.1 GCA_009885895.1 Gammaproteobacteria bacterium | reverse complement strand
CGTGGCTGCCCTTTTTGGGCGGGCCCCCGTGGCTGCCCTTTTTGGGCGGGCACAGGGGCCCGCCCCTACGATAAAACAGTGTAACACTTACGTGTCGCTGAGGGTTTGAAACAATAATGAGGAATAAAATATGCCTGGAAATAGTTTTGGTCAACTGTTTAAAATCACCACCTGTGGCGAATCGCATGGCGGTGCCGTTGCGGTCATTGTGGATGGTTGCCCACCGAACTTAGACATTACCGAAAATGACATACAGCAAGAATTAGATCGTAGAAAGCCAGGGCAAAGCGCCATTACTACACCGCGTAAAGAAGCGGATCGTATTCATATTTTATCAGGTATATTTGAAGGTAAGACGACGGGAACGCCTATACTATTATTGGCCTATAATTCTGACGCACAGCCTCAAGATTATGAACATCTAAAATCAGTCTATAGACCTTCACACGCCGACTTTAGCTATTTAATGAAATACGGTAGACGCGATTTTCGCGGCAGTGGTCGAGCGAGCGCGAGAGAAACTCTGGCGCGAGTCGCGGCGGGCGCTATTGCCAAAAAATATTTACAACAGCATTTTAATATAGAGATTTTGAGTTTTGTAGAACAAGTGGGATCTATACGTGCTGATATTGATCACAATACAGTAAACCGTGCTGCCATTGAAAACAATCTCATCCGTTGTCCGGATGAAAAAGTGGCAAAAGAAATGATAACGCTCATTGAACAGGTGCAAAGAGAGAAAAATTCTGTAGGGGGTATCATTAAGGGCGTGATTCGCAATGTGCCCGCAGGTCTAGGGGAACCCGTATTTGATAAATTGTCCGCTGATTTGGGCAAAGCCATGCTCAGTATTAATGCGGTTAAGGGTTTTGATCTAGGCAGTGGTTTTGAGGGCATATCGATGAAGGGTAGCATGCACAACGATGCTTTTATTTTAAAAGGCGATATTGTCTCAACCAAAACCAATCATGCGGGTGGGATCTTGGGGGGTATTTCTACGGGCGAAACCATTTATTTCAGAGTGGCCTTTAAAGCCGTTGCGACTATAGGTTTAGCACAAGAGACGCTAACGCTTGCGCACGAAACGGTGTCCCTAAAAGCTTCGGGAAGGCACGATCCTTGTGTGTTGCCTAGAGCGGTGCCCATTGTCGATGCGATGTCGGCATTAGTGATTATGGATCATGTGCTAAGGCACAAAGCTCAAAATCAATAGGAGTAAGCCATGATACAATTAGGGGTTTCTGGGGATGTAGGCTCCTTCTCAGAAGAAGCCGCGTTGTTGTATGCAAAACAAAAAGGCTTAACAGTGGTTCTTGATTATTTGATCGATATGGAAGGTGTATTGGCAGCTCTAGACAATCAAGAAATTGAAGTGGGTATTTTGCCTGTTGTTAATTTGAACGGGGGCTTGGTTAAACCCGCTTTAGAGGCTATGGACAGACATTTATTCCTATTGATGAACTGTGGTTTAACGTTAACCAATGCTTGCTGCTATTGCTCTGAACGGAGAAGTTACAAGTCACCCGCATTGTTTCTCATCCACAGGGATTGGCGCAATGCAGGCATTATCTAGAAAAAGAATTCAATAAAATTGATCGTGTAGAGTGGTGTGATACTGCAAAAGCTGCCAAAGATTTAGCCGAAGGTCGCTTAGATGCCAGCTGTGCCGTGATAGCACCTGAGCGTGCCGCAGAGATTTACGGTTTAGGTGTTATGGCGAAGGGAATTCAAAATAGCAACCCTAATTTAACCGCTTTTATTTTGGTAAATAGTATATCAGGGGAAATATAGTATGCGGACATTATTGCAACTAAGGGAACAAGTCAACCAGATAGATACTGATATCATTGAAAAATTGGCTATACGACAGCAACTCTCGAAAGAGATTGGCGAAATCAAACTAAAGCAAGGTATGGAAATTATTAATCCTATACGAGAAAAAGAACTTTATACCATATATGAAAAGCTTTCATTGCAATATAATTTAGAGCCTAAATTTGTGAAAACGTTGTTTAAGCTTATTATTAATTATTGTAGAGGGGTGCAAAAGTAACAGAAAAAGGGCGGCACGATTCCGCCCTACATCTAAGGTGTTATTCGGTCGCTGCAGCTAAGGGGGGGATTCCCTCATCGTCACTGGCATATTCTTTACGTTGACCACCCCGTACATACGTTTCGTTATCGTAAGCGAAATAAGCACCATATATGTGCGTTATTGCAGACAATACCAATAACAGCCAGATGCTTGTGGAATGGCTGATGAGTTGGATGCTTGCACCGGTGTGATTGCCTAGATAGGTGATGAGACTAATACCTAGGATGTAGAAAATCAACCAGGATGCGCCTTTGAAGGCCAACCAGAAAGAGCCTACGCGATCTTCTTTATACTCATAGTAAAAATAGAAAGCTAAACCGGGGGCGATCAAAACCGCCATTTCATCGGCTAAAGGCCAGCCAGCACTGAAAATCAGAACCGACAGTAAGAACAACAACGCAGGTGCTAACACCTGCGCAAAAGGCAGTGTAAAGTGTCCTGAGTTACGAACAGAGCGACCATTTTTCAGTCTATTGGCAATGGTAATGATGGGTGCAGGCACATAAGAAAACAAATGCAACACAGAAATAACGGCTACCAGACTGTACCAGCCTTTAAAAAACAGTAGGAATATGGAACCAACGAGCGTATTCATAATGATAGCATTCCAAGGTGTATTGTACTTAGAGTGCAGGGTCGATAAAGCTTTGGGCATATGTCCTTCTCTAGATAGGGAAAACATGATGCGTGCACTAGACGCAACAAAAGTGACGGCACAGACGCCAGGCGACACGACTGAGCCTATGTAGACGGTGGATACTAAGAGTTGAAAATTGGCCAACAGTAATAACTGTACATAAGGCGATCTGAAATTGATTTCACTCCAACCATGGGCTACAGTATCAGGGGAAAGACTCCCTATAAAAACAATTTGCAATAGTGCATAGACTACGAGGCTGATGCCTATACTGCCTAAAACAGCGATGGGCAATTGCCGTTTAGGCGAGGCTATTTCCTCGGAAAAGGTGAGTGGTGATTGAAAACCATTAAAAGACATCACCACACCACAGGATACTACGCTGGCAAAGATTGAACTCCAACCAAAAGGCATAAACTCGTGCAAGTTTGTGCCAAAGTTTTCGGCATGTATCCCAGTAGAAAACAAGGCGATTATGGTCAAGATAGGAATAGCGACTTTTAAAAGCGTAAAGAAATTGTTAAAACGTAAAAAAAACTTGATACTCCAGTAGTTCAAAACCATGAACAGGGCCATCAAGATGAAAGCAAATGCAATGCCGATGCCCGTTAAGTTGTGGCTAGTTAAATCATAAAAGCGCGTAAAGGTGGGGGAAAGTTGACTCAAATATTGAATGACTGCCTGCGCTTCTATAGGGGGAACGGCGACGATGCTGAGCCAGTTGATCCAAGAGGTTAAAAAGCCGCAAAATCGGCCATGCGTGATATGTGAATAATAACCAATGCCGCCTGCAGAAGGATGCGCAGAGCCTATCTCTATATAGAAGAAACCCACTAAAAGAGCAATGAATGCGCCTAGACCCCAGGATAATAAACTGGCTGGTCCGGCCATAGTAGCAATTTTCTGTGTGCTTAATAACCAACCGGAGCCTATGATCGTCGTTACCCCAGTCATTGTCAGTGAAAACGTGGAAATTCGCTTATGTAATGTGCCATGTTTGCTCATAATGGTTCCTGCTTCAGTACGTTGGGGGGCATTGTATCGCAACGAGCACAAAAAATCAATTTTAAGCCCTTTTAGTTAGGTAAATAAAGAACAAAACGCGGTTTTAAACGGCTAAAAAGACTTAATATCCTGCTGTAATAACAGCATTTATAGTCTTGAAATAAGCTATAGGCCGATGTCCCTAAAGGGCCACTTTAAATAGCAGGCTCATACTACCATGGACAGTTAAACCCTCAATAAGGTACAATCTCGTTTAGTAAAATCAACGATGGGAAACCAGTGGAGGTGCTTTGTGCAAAAAAAAGCCATATTAGCCTTGGCCGATGGAACCCACTTTAAGGGTCTTGCTGTAGGCCATGGGGATTATACGGTCGGTGAAGTGGTTTTTAATACCGCTATGACCGGATATCAAGAAATATTAAGCGACCCTTCCTACAGAGAGCAGCTCATTACTTTTACCACGCCACATATTGGCAACGTGGGCACTAATGCGGCTGATTTTGAAGGTAGTGTTGTTCATGCCAAAGGTTTTATTCTGCGAGAGATGCCTACAGAACCCAGCAATTGGCGCTCAGAGCATTCTTTTAAACAATTTATAAACGATTATAATTTACTCGGTATCGCTGAAATTGACACCCGTGCTTTAGTGCAGCATTTGCGTCAGTATGGCGCCCAAGCGGGCTGTATTTTGGCTGGCGATAATGCGGATGTCGCTACCGCGGTTGCTAAGGCCTGTGCTTGGGGTGATATGCAAGGGCGTGCACTCATCGATGCGGTTGCCACAAAGAAAACCTATGCCTGGCAAGAGTCCCTGCATAAAAAGGAAAATCTTACAGTAGCGGTCATTGATTTTGGTGTGAAACAAGGCATACTGCGTTGTTTGGCGCGGGAAAACTGTAATGTGCTGGTGGTGCCGCCGGAAACGTCTGCAGACGATATCTTAAAACTACAACCTCAGGGCATCGTATTATCCAATGGCCCAGGCGATCCCGCCGCGTGCACACAGGCCATCCAAACCACCCAAACGTTGCTTACTAAAAATATTCCGATCTTCGGTATTTGTTTGGGGCATCAATTGTTGGCTTTAGCCCTAGGCGCTAAAACACTTAAGATGAAACAAGGGCATCATGGTGCCAATCATCCGGTGCAGGATGTTGCGACAAAGCGTGTGTTTATTACAAGCCAAAACCATGGTTTTGCGGTGGATGAAAGCACTCTGCCTGCGGGAATACGCGTTACGCACCGTTCTTTATTCGACAATACCTTACAAGGCTTTAGCCACGAGACTTTGCCTTTACTTGCTTTTCAAGGTCATCCCGAAGCAAGTCCCGGGCCGAATGATATCGATATTTTATTTAAGCGCTTTACCCAATTGATCACCGCAAGGAATATGCAACATGCCTAAACGCGACGATATAAAAACTATTTTGTTATTAGGCGCAGGACCTATTGTCATAGGGCAGGCTTGTGAATTCGATTATTCCGGTGTGCAAGCCTGCCAAGCTTTGCGTGAAGAAGGGTATAGAGTTATTTTAGTAAATTCTAATCCGGCCACGATTATGACCGATCCCAGCTTAGCCGACAAAACGTATATTGCACCTATACGTGCAGAGGTTATTGAAAAAATTATCGCAGAAGAAAGGCCCGATGCTTTATTGCCCACTATGGGCGGACAAACAGCCTTAAATTGCGCCTTGGATCTAGCCAGCGCAGGCATATTGGAAAAATACAACGTTGAAATGATAGGGGCGACTCGCGAAGCCATCGATAAAGCGGAAGATCGCGATTTATTTCGCCGTGCTATGCAAAAAATAGGCTTAGAGGTCGCGCGATCCTTCATAGCCCACAGTTTAGAAGAAGCGGTGCAAGTTCAAGCACAATTGGGTTTTCCTACGGTGATTCGCCCTTCGTTTACTTCAGGTGGAACCGGTGGTGGTATTGCCTATAATAGGGAAGAATTTATCGACATTTGCGAGCGGGGTTTTGAACTATCGCCTACTGCGGAATTGTTGATTGAAGAATCGTTGTTGGGATGGAAAGAATTTGAATTAGAAGTCGTGCGCGATAAAAATGACAATTGCATTATTGTGTGCACTATCGAAAATCTTGATCCTATGGGCGTGCATACTGGCGATTCTATTACAGTGGCGCCTGCGCAAACCTTAACGGATAAAGAATATCAAGTAATGCGCAATGCGGCGATGGCCATTTTGCGCGAAATTGGCGTTGAAACCGGTGGCTCTAATGTGCAGTTTGCGGTGAATCCTGTCGATGGTCGTTTGATTGTCATCGAAATGAATCCACGGGTATCTCGATCTTCCGCCTTGGCTTCTAAGGCTACGGGTTTTCCGATTGCAAAAATTGCGGCTAAATTGGCAGTAGGTTACACCTTAGATGAATTGGCAAATGAAATTACGCAAGGAGCGATGCCTGCTTCTTTTGAGCCGACTATAGATTACGTGGTGACTAAAATCCCGCGGTTTAATTTTGAAAAATTTCCCAATGCCGATCCGCGTTTAACCACGCAAATGAAATCCGTAGGCGAAGTGATGGCTATAGGCCATAACTTTCAAGAAAGCTTACAAAAAGCCATACGCAGTTTGGAAAACGGTTACGATGGTTTGAATTCTTTAATCAGCGATGAAGACGAACAATGGTCTGAACATTTACAGTATGAATTAAAAACCGCCACGGCGGATCGTTTATGGTATGTGGCAGATGCTTTTCGCCAAGGCTTAAGCATCGAAGAAGTGGCGTTGCACACTCAAATTGATCCCTGGTTTTTAGGGCAAATTGAAGATCTTATTCGTTGGGAGGAAAAAGTGCGCCTGCAAGGTTTAGCGGGTTTAGATCGCGATCTACTCTACAGTTTAAAACGCTGCGGTTTTGCTGATAGTTATCTGGCAAAATTATTAGGCATTACAGAAGCTAAGTTACGGCAATTACGCCACGACTGGGATATTCGTCCTGTTTATAAACGCATAGACAGTTGTGCGGCCGAATTTGCCAGTGAAACCGCGTATTTTTATTCTACCTACGAACAATATTGCGAAGCACGTGTAGAAAATAAACCTAAGGTTATGGTGTTGGGTAGTGGTCCAAACCGGATAGGCCAAGGAATAGAATTTGATTATTGTTGTGTGCATGGTGCGATGGCATTCAGCGAATTAGGGTATCAAACCATTATGGTCAATTGCAATCCCGAAACGGTCTCTACCGATTTTGACCGTGCCGATAGGCTCTATTTTGAGCCTTTAACCCTAGAAGATGTACTGGAAATTTGCCATAAAGAACAACCCGATGGCGTTATTGTGCAATTGGGCGGACAAACCCCCTTAAAATTGGTGGAGCCTTTGTCTACTTTGGGTATACCTATTTGGGGCAGTTCTGCCGACACCATCGATTGGGCCGAAGATAGACAACGCTTTCAAGCCTTATTGCATGCTTTAGGGTTAAAGCAACCGGCGAATGTGACGGCGACTGAAATTGACGAGGCTATAATCAAATCGCGTACGCTGCAATATCCTTTAATGACGCGACCTTCCTATGTATTAGGCGGTCGAGGTATGCAAATTATTACCCACGAAGAAGAATTGCTCGCCTATCTTAAGAAAAACCCTTCAATATCAAAGGAATCCCCTCTTTTACTAGAGGAATTTTTAGACAATGCGCAGGAAGTGGACGTTGATGCGGTGGCAGATGGAGAAAATAGTCTTGTTTGTGGTATCATGGAACACATTGAACAAGCAGGGGTGCATTCTGGAGATTCTTCTTGCTGTTATCCGCCCTTTAGCTTGTCTGTTGAAATACAACAAGAATTACGCCGTCAAGTGACTTTGATTGCGAGAGAAATGCACATTGTCGGACTATTAAATGCTCAATTTGCAATCCAAGGGAACACTATTTATGTGCTAGAAGTTAATCCCCGTGCCTCGCGTACGGTGCCTTTTATTTCTAAGGCAACGGGTATTGCGGTGACGCAAATAGCGGCGTATTGCATGGCGGGTAAGTCTTTGAACGATATGGGGTATGGCGATATTTTAGATATTCCACCTTATTATTCCGTTAAATATCCGGTGTTTCCATTTTCGCGTTTTGGTGGGGTTGACCCCATACTAGGGCCGGAAATGAAATCCACCGGCGAGGCTATGGGCATAGGTGAGCATTTTGGTGAAGCCTTTGCGTATGGGTTCTTAGGGAGTCAAAATAAAGGTGAAATACCGACTAAAGGCCAAGCTTTTATTAGCGTGCGTGATGAAGATAAGGCACTGGTGGTTACTATTGCCAAACGCTTAGTGGAAGTTGGTTTTAGAGTGTGTGCCACACGCGGTACGGCGAATGCGTTAAAAGAAGCGGGCATAGACTGTAAGCCGATCAATAAATATAGGGAAGGTAGACCCCATATCATTGATAGTATTAAAAATGATGAGATCGATTTTATTATCAATACTACGGATGGACAAAAGTCGATTAACGACTCTTATACAATACGCAGTAGCGCCTTGCAACATCGTGTGTGTTATACCACAACTTTGGCCGGTGCCAGAGCGCTGATTTTAGCGATGGGCTATCAGCATAATATTAAAGTGAGTGCATTGCAAACATTGCATGCCATAAAAGAGGTGATAGTATGAGTAGCAAAACACCCATGACAGTTGCAGGTGCGGCTGCCTTACAAAAAGAATTGGATGAATTAATACGGATCACACGACGTAGAATTGTGGAAGCGATTGCCGAAGCGCGTGCCCATGGCGATTTAAAAGAAAATGCGGAATATCATGCGGCTAAAGAACAGCAAAGTTTTACAGAAACGCGCATTCAGGATATAGAAGGCAAATTGGGAAATGCCCAAATCATTGATATTATGAAAATGCCACACACGGGACGAATTATTTTTGGTGTGACGGTACAATTAATTAATGGTGATACGGATGAAAAGATCCGTTATCACATAGTGGGGGAAGATGAAGCCAATATTAAAATGGGTAAGATTTCCGTAAATTCGCCTTTAGCGCGCGCCTTAATCGGCAAAGAGCAGGGCGACACAGTGGAAGTGAAGACGCCAGGAGGCGTATTGAGTTATGAAGTAGATGAAGTATTGTATTTATAAGAGGTAATGAGAATGGTTTTAAAGAAAGTAACTCTGTTAGCGAGTGCCGCGGTATTCAGTGTGAGTATGGTGAATATGGCTAAGGCCAGCACGAAGGCAGAAGGTAATATTTTAAAAGAAGCCAGGAACTTAAATCCTAAAGTGTTGCAATTGGCCGAGAAAGCTTTTTATTGCGCCAGTAAACGGGGCGTAGTCAATAGACAATTTTTAACCATTATTGATTATTCACAACCTTCGACCCAAAAACGCTTGTGGGTGATTGACATGACCAAGTTTAAACTAAAATTCAATGAATTGGTGGCCCATGGCAGTGGCAGTGGCGCGAATGTGCCCACAAAATTTTCAGACACGAGCAATTCCCACCAATCCAGTTTAGGTGTCTTTGTGACTAAGAATACCTATGTGGGGCACAATGGCTTGTCTTTGCGTATGCAAGGTTTAGAGCCGGGTGTCAATGATCATGCTTTACAGCGTAATGTGGTGTTTCACGGTGCTGATTATGTCAGTCAAGCCGCTGCAGAATCACAAGGGCGCATAGGTCGCAGTTGGGGATGTCCGGCCTTGCCTCGTGCTGAGGCTAAGAATACCATCAACACCATTCAAGGTGGCTCAGTGGTATTTGCTTACTATCCTGATCCACGTTGGTTGAAAAGTTCTTCTTTCTTATCCTGTTAGGAACCATCCTGCCGTCGCTGCACATAATACTTAATTTCGCGCAAACGACATAGTAGGGGTTTTAAACACAGTTTTTGCAATAATGTGGGAAGCTGAAAACGCAATGATAATGCATAGTTTGGGTTTTTCAACTCTAAAAATAAAGTGGTATTTTGATAATCAGCCACTTTAACGTGCTCTTGTAATTCTGGGGGCAGCAGCGGTATGACTAAATCCCCAATTTTTTGCAAGATGAGACTATGCGCCTGTATTTTTTGCAGTTCTTTGGATTTGCCTATGATGTCTTGTATGCTTTTATAGTTCACACGATTATCCTTCCCAATGAAGTACAGCATACAGTTAAAATTGACTTAAAGCCAGCAAGGAGAGGATCTCTACTTGCAATCACAGTAGACCTATAGTAGCATAATGCTGTGTAAATTATACACTAATAGGAGTAGGTCATGACATGTATAGTAGGGCTTGTTCGTGATGGGCACGTTTATCTAGGCGGTGATAGCGCAAGTATTAACGACGATCGCAGTATTACCATTGTAAAAAATCCCAAAGTATTCCGTAAAGGGGAGTTCGTTATGGGCTATACGTCTTCATGGCGAATGGGGCAATTGATTCAGTATCACTTCACGCCCCCAGAAAGAGCATTACAACAAGATGTCATGGAGTACATGGTTACGAATTTTATTGATGGAATCCGACGGCTCTTCAAAGAAGGGGGCTGGGCAAAGATTGAGAGCAATCAGGAACAGGGTGGCTCGTTCCTCGTTGGGTATCAAGGAAGGTTGTTCACCATTCACGCAGATTACCAAGTTGCTGAAACCGCAAATCCATATGATGCGGTTGGTTGCGGTTCAAATAGTGCTCTAGGTGCTCTGTTTGCCTTGACTAGAGCACCGCATTTTTCTGACACCGCAACACAAGATATTTTGCAGTTGGCTTTAGATGCATCGTGCAATCACAATTCAGGTGTTGCCCCTCCCTACTTGTTTGTGAGTACGGTGGAAGAAAATTAACCATCCTCAAGTCTTCGCATTTGTGCCCGAACTAAGGTAGAATAATGAGCCACATTAGGTAATAAACTGTACAGAATTAGAGGAAGAACATTGGTTATGGCATTGAGCAATATCATCCAACGTATTTTTGGGAGCCGCAATGATCGCATCTTGCGTCGTTTGTATCAGCAAGTTGCAAAAATCAATGCGTTGGAAGCCGACTTTAAGGCTTTAAGCGACGATGACATTAAGGCAAAAACAATACAATTTAAAGATCGTTTCGCCAAAGGCGAATCTTTAGACAGCTTGTTGCCGGAAGCTTTTGCTGTCGCAAGAGAAGCGGCCGATCGCACTTTAGGCTTTAGGCATTTTGATGTGCAATTAATAGGCGGTATGGTGCTGCATGAAGGCAATATCGCTGAAATGTTAACCGGCGAGGGTAAAACCTTGATGGCTACTTTAGCCGCGTATTTAAACGCCTTGACCGGTCGTGGCGTACATATCGTGACGGTTAATGATTATTTGGCCAAACGCGATGCAGAATGGATGGAGCCTGTCTATCAATTTTTAGGATTAACGGTCGGCATTAATCTATCCCAAATATCTCCCGAAGAAAAACGTGTAGCTTATTTGGCTGATATTACCTACGGTACCAACAATGAGTTTGGTTTTGACTATTTGCGTGACAATATGGCCTTTAGTCTGCAAAACAAAGTGCAGCGCGATAATTATTTTGCCATCGTCGACGAAGTGGACTCTATTTTAGTGGATGAAGCGCGCACACCCTTAATTATTTCGGGGCCTTCAGAAGGGGGTGCTGAATTGTATGGGCATATCAATATCATTGCGCCACAATTAACGCGCCAAGTCAGCGAAGACAGTGAAGGCGATTTTTACGTGGATGAAAAAGCAAAACAAGTTTTTCTTTCCGAAGATGGACATGCGCATATAGAAAAATTGCTAACGGACGCGGGTCTTATTAAAAATCACAAAAGTCTATATGACACGCAAAATGTCATGTTAATGCACCATGTTAATGCGGCCTTGCGCGCTCACTTCATCTATCAACGTGATGTGGATTATGTGGTTAAGGACGATGAAATTTTTATAGTCGATGAGCACACGGGGCGGTTAATGGTGGGGCGCCGTTGGTCTGATGGTTTACATCAGGCAGTGGAAGCTAAAGAAGGGGTGTCAGTGCAAAATGAAAATCAAACATTGGCTTCTATCACTTTTCAAAATTATTTTAGATTATACGATAAATTGGCTGGTATGACGGGAACCGCGGATACGGAAGCCTATGAATTCCATCAAATCTATGGCTTGGAAGTGGTGGCTATTCCGCCGAACAAAGCGGTGGCGCGTGTGGATTACCCCGACAAAGTGTATGTCAATCGCGAAGAAAAATTTAAAGCGGTGGTGGCGGAAATTAAAGACTGTGTTGCGCGTTTGCAACCCGTTTTAGTGGGCACTATTTCGATTGAAGTTTCAGAATATTTGTCAACGTTATTAACAGCTGAAAAAATAAAACATGAAGTGTTAAATGCCAAACAACACGAACGAGAAGCGTCTATCATCGCTGAGGCGGGGCGTCCCGCTGCTGTAACCATTGCTACCAATATGGCCGGCCGTGGTACCGACATTGTTTTAGGCGGACAGTTGAGCAGTGAATTAGCCAATTTAAGTGAAGCGAGCGCAGAGGAGATTACCGTACATACTGCTGATTGGCAAAAGCGCCATGAAACGGTGGTTGCTGCGGGTGGGTTGCATGTATTGGGTACAGAGCGTCATGAATCTAGGCGCATCGACAATCAATTGCGGGGTCGTTCTGGGCGTCAAGGGGATCCGGGTTCCAGCCGTTTTTATCTGGGTATGGATGATAACTTATTGCGTATTTTTGCCTCTGAAAAAGTGGCAGGCTTTATTGCCCGTTTAGGGCAACCTAATGAAGCGATGGAGCATCCTATGCTAAACCGCATTATTGCCGGTGCGCAGCGCAAGGTTGAAGGTTTTAATTTTGATATGCGCAAACAGTTATTAGAATACGACGATGTTGCCAATGAACAGCGTAAAGTCATTTACGAGCAACGCAATTCAATGCTGGCCGCCGCCGATGTTTCTGAAACGATACGTTTGATGCTAACGGATGTTACGGAAGAAACCATAGAGCAATTTATTGCGCCAGGCAGTTTTGCTGAAGAATGGGCTGTTGAGTCCTTAGAGGCTGAATTTCAAACGGCGTTTCATGTAGCATTGCCTGTGCGTGATTGGTTGGCCAAAGATGAACAGTTGAATGAGGAAGGCTTGCGTCATAAAATAAAAGAAACCATGGAAAACAGCTATGAACATAAATGGCTGTCAATCAATGTGGATGTGATGCGGCACATTGAAAAAGCAGTTCTGTTGCAGCAATTGGATCAACACTGGAAGGAACATTTGGCCACGATGGATTATTTGCGTCAAGGCATTCATTTACGCGGTTATGCGCAAAAAAATCCGAAGCAAGAATATAAGCGTGAAGCCTTTGAATTATTTGGGTCCATGCTAAAAAGTTTGCGTTATGACATTATTAGTAATTTAATGCAATTAGAAGTTCCCAATGAAGTTGCACTTAGTGCTATAGAAGAGCCTCAAAAAAACGTGTTGAATAACGATAAGGTACGTTATTTGCATGATGACATCACTGCCGAGGAAGGTGTTTTTGAAGGAAAAACGATGCCTTTTGAGCGTGGCGATAAAAAAATAGGCCGTAACGATCTGTGTCCTTGCGGGTCAGGGCAAAAATTTAAACAATGCCATGGTGCGGTGCGATAAGTATTGTGTTAAAGGTGGCTATTGGTATTATTCGGAGCGAGCAGAGTCAATATTTATTAGCCTTGCGGCCAGAAGGAAAACCTTTAGCGGGTTTCTGGGAATTTCCGGGCGGTAAAATTGAAAGCACAGAAACGGCATACGAAGCTTTATGCAGAGAATTGGAAGAAGAGCTGGGGATAGCTGTTTTATCTGCTGAATTATTGTTTGACTATGTCTATGAGGTGGAAAAAAAGATTTTTTTCAGTGTGTGGCAAGTCGCACACTATAGCGGGGATCCTAAACCCTTAGCCGCCGATGAATTGCGCTGGGTGGATAAGCGGCAATTAGCAAAACACATTTTTCCGCCACCCAATCGGCGCATCTTGCAGCACTTAGGCGTGTCCTTGTGCGATTGTTGAAGGCGATACTATTCATTTTTACAATCGGTCTATATTCTTCTTTATACGCATGGGATAGCAATGGACATAAACTGGTGGCGGAAATTGCCTATGAAAATTTAACGCCGAATGCAAAGAAGAGTGTACTAGAGATGCTGAAAACACCGGGCCCTGAGTATAAACATCCTTTATCCTTTAGCAATAGTGCCGCCTGGGCCGATTGGATCCGCAGTAATCTCCCAGAATACAATAGTTGGCATTATATCAATATCCCTTATTGTGATAACGATAGTTGCTTTAAGCAAAAAACAGCAAGTCCAAATATTGTAACGGCCATATTACTAGATGCAGCGATAGTGCAAAACAAGCTGGCGAGCGCAATACAAAAAGGGGAAGCATTACGCTTTTATATGCATTGGTTAGGCGATATCCATCAACCCATGCATAGTATTACTTATTATAGTAAGGACTATGTAGAAGGCGATGCGGGAGGTAACCGTTATGCATTGCACGATAATCCTTACCCTAATCTGCATGCGTATTGGGATGGAGGCTGTGGTTTATGGCCGAAAAACAAAAGTTTAAATAGAAAACAATTGCAGAGCTTGGCGAAAGTTTGGCAAGCGCAGTATCCGAAAAAAGAATTTACAGCTGTCTTAGCCCATAAAGATCCTCTAAGCTGGGCAAAGGATAGCCATGCTTTGGCGGTAGAATACGCGTACAAAGCGGCGCCTAAACATTATTTAACTGTAAAAGCACAGAAAAATGCACAAATTATTTGTCAAAAACAAATTACTTTGGCGGGATATAGGCTAGCGCAAAACCTAAATGCATGGTACTCTGCGCCCTAAAGGTTTATAGAGGGAGTGTCCAGATGCATAAAATTATTGTAGCCGGAGCCGGTAAAATTGGCTCTTTAATTAGCGCATTATTTTTAGAAAGCAGCGACTATCAGGTTACGATGTTAGATGCCGATTTTTCTGGACACGATGTACAGCGTTTACAAGAAAGTGCCGTATTGCGTAAAGTTGTGGTTGATGCTACAGATGAAAAAAAACTCAGTGATTTTCTACGCGAAAATCCTCATGATGCGATTGTTTCAAGCCTGCCTTTTTATTGCAATCCTCTGGTTGCCGAATGCGCTAAAAAATTTAATATGCACTATTTCGATCTAACCGAAGACACAGAAGTCACTGCTGCGGTTAAAAAATTTTCTGAAGGTGCTCGTACGGCTTTTGTGCCCCAATGTGGTTTAGCCCCTGGGTTTATAGGCATTGCAGCGCATCATCTCATGAAAAAATTCTCGACAATAGACACGGTGAAAATGCGCGTAGGGGCTTTGCCGGTGAATTCTAATAATGCATTGCATTATGCACTGACCTGGTCTACAGAGGGCTTAATCAACGAATATGCGAATTTGTGTGAAGCCATTGTTCAAGGCGACTTAATGTGGGTTAGGCCTTTAGAAGGTTTAGAAGCGATAGAATTAGATGGTGTGCAATATGAAGCGTTTAATACGTCTGGCGGTTTAGGCAGTTTAGCGCAATTGTATCAAGGCAAAGTGCGCACAATGAATTACCGTACCTTACGTTATCCAGGGCATTGCGAAAAAATACGTTTTTTGATGAATGATTTGCGTTTAAACGAAGATAGAGGCACTTTAAAAACCATTCTAGAACGGGCTATCCCTAAAACCTATCAAGATGTTGTTTTGATTTATGTTTCGGTGTCTGGCTACTTAGAAGGCCTATTTCTAGAGGATAATCTGGTTTATAAAGTGTATCCTAAGGATATTGCGGGTCACCGTTGGTCTGCTATACAGATAACGACCGCTGCGTCGATTTGTGCTATGGTCGATTTAACCCTCAATGGCAATGGGCAAAAAGAGGGCTTTGTGTATCAAGAAAACATCCGCTTAGAGGATTTTCTCGCAAATCGTTTTGGTCAATATTATAGTTAAGGAATTTTTTATGAAAACCATTTTAAAAGAACTCAATTTAACCGATTTAAATGAGGGTGCTTGCATCGGTGGTGAAAAATGGTTGGAAGGAGGCGAAAAATATTTTGATTCTTTAAATCCTTCAACGGGTGAGCGTTTGGCTTCTATTCAATTAACCGAGGCCAAAGCGTATGAGCAAATTATGCTGGCCGCACAAAAAGCAAGCGTAGCATGGCGTGCGGTTCCTGCACCCAAGCGAGGGGAGTTGGTGCGTTTAATGGGCGATGCCTTGCGTGCAGAAAAAGATGCTTTGGGCTCTTTGGTGGCTTTAGAAATGGGTAAATCTAAAGTGGAAGGTGATGGTGAAGTGCAAGAGATGATCGATATTGCTGATTTTGCTGTAGGTCAATCGCGCATGTTATACGGTAAGACCATGCATTCCGAGCGGCCAAAACATCGTATGTACGATCAATGGCATCCGTTGGGCGTGGTAGGTGTGATTTCCGCGTTTAATTTTCCGGTAGCGGTATGGGCATGGAATGCCTTTATAGCCGCCATTTGTGGTAATAGTGTGGTGTGGAAACCCTCTAGGCAAACGCCGCTTTGCGCGATTGCGGTGCAACATATTTGTAATGCGGTGTTAAAAGCGCATGCCTGTCCACCTATTTTTTCGCTGTTTATTTCTGAACGGGATATTGCGGAACAATTTGTACACGATGAACGAGTGGCGCTAGTTTCCTTTACGGGTTCAACGGCTGCGGGCCGTCATGTGGCTGAAGTGGTTAGTAAACGTTTTGGTAAAAGTTTATTAGAATTAGGCGGCAATAATGCGATTATCGTTACACCTACGGCCGATCTTAATATAGCGGTGCCAGCGATTGTATTTGGTGCTGTGGGTACTGCGGGACAACGTTGCACCACCACGCGTCGTTTAATTGTTCATAAATCATTAATGGCTACTTTAGTGCCGCGCTTGGTAAAAGCCTATCAACAGGTTAAAGTAGGCGACCCCTTGGATAAACACAATCATATGGGACCTTTGATCAGTGCTGAGGCGGTAAAAGACTATGAAAATGCCATTGCCGAGGCGCGGGAATTGGGTGCGGAAATTTTGGTGGGTGGACATAGAATCAAAGGTCAGGGTTATTTTGTAGAGCCCACCCTTATTCGGGCCGAAGGTGATTGGCCGGTAGTGCAACGTGAAACCTTTGCGCCCATTTTATATGTGATGACGTACGATACTTTAGAAGAAGCGATTGCTTTGCAGAATGCAGTCAAACAAGGGTTATCTTCGGCTATTTTCACATTAGATGTGCGCGAAGCGGAAGCTTTTTTATCCGCCTGTGGCAGCGATTGTGGTATAGCGAATGTCAACATAGGTACATCGGGTGCTGAAATTGGAGGCGCTTTTGGCGGTGAAAAAGAAACGGGTGGTGGTCGCGAATCCGGTTCCGATGCATGGCAAGCCTACATGCGACGCCAAACCAATACCATCAATTGGGGTAATGATTTGCCATTGGCGCAGGGGATTGAGTTTAATTTGTAGAAACGTAAAGCTGTGTTTTCGTAGGGCAGGCCCCCGTGCCTGCCTTTGTGAATAACTCTGTGAATGTATTCAATTGCTCTGCATCGTCATTGCGAGCCAGTGAGCGCAGCGAACAAGGCGTGGCAATCCATCGATTGAGTTGCACAGAACGAAACGAATTCATGATCCAGGGTTAAATATTATAGTTCCTAGCTGGCCGGGCCCGGTCACGCGATCTCTCCGTCGTGCTCGTGCCTGCGCGCGCCGGAGACCTCTGTCGCGTGCCACCCCGCCGTAATATCGAGTCATTACCCCTTGAATCCACGCCAATCTGCACTTTCTTAGCACGGCCGGCTTGAAGTAGAGAATAATTTTCTATATTAGTAGATGCGTTAGCATGGCCTGTTGCTATATTAATAATATTTTTTCACTGAAAAAACCACTTAAAAAAATATTAAGTAAACTCCCTGAGCTACTTGGAAGCGCTAAAACTTTTTCTGCTGGTTGGTTGAAAATAGATTGTAACCAACTGCTGCGAAGGGGCGCAGCCAACAAAGCCAACAAAGCCAACAGCCAAAGCGCGAAGGGTATATGGCAGTTTCCCAAAATGGTATTGTGCTTTCTCGTGGTTTCGGACGCGAAATATTCCTTTGCATTTGCAAGAAATGCCAAACTAAGGGGCTTTAGTTTTCACCATTACGTTAGTTTAGTCTTAAAACGGCTTGGATGAGTGGAAAGTGCCGCTTAGGGTGACCTCGTAAACCAGAAATTGGTCATGGCAGTTTCTGGCAGTAAATAAATTCATTTAAGTCCGTTAAGTAAGGGGTTGGGTGTTTGAAACGTAATTGCTGGAAGTAAAGTTAGCGTGTGGAATGTAGTGCCATTCTTACTTTTAGGGCACGTATCTCTTTAAAAAAAGAAAACACACCCAGCTCAAAATAAACCGCCAAAACATATTTACAAAAATACATTAAAGCATTACAATGACGCCAATAAAACTTGACATATAGTATCAATAGTGATACTATAATAGATAAGGAAGAATGAATGGGTAATTCTACACAAGATATTCTAGAGAAAATGCTGCAGAATCCGATGGCTATACGGTTTTCTGAATTAGCTAAAGTTTGCGAACATTATTTTGGAGAACCAAGGCAAAGTGGTAGTAGCCATAGGGTTTATAAGACTCCATGGTATGGTGATCCTAGAGTCAATATTCAAAACAATAAAGGCATGGCAAAAATTTATCAGGTTAAGCAAGTGCTTTTAGCGATTGAAAAATTTGAGGAAAGTAGAAATGCATGAAAAATATAGTTATCGCATAATATGGTCTGAGGAAGATCAAGAGTATGTAGGCTTATGTACGGAATTACCTAGTTTAAGTTGGCTTAGTCCTAATCAGACTGAGGCTTTCGATGGCATCATGAAACTTGCCGCAAGCGTTATTCAAGATATGGAAAAGGCAGGCGAACCGATCCCTGAACCGATTTCTACGAAAGAATATAGTGGAAAATTTGTTGTAAGAGTGCCACCAGAAGTTCACCGCAAATTAGTTATGGAAGCTATGGGAGCCCACGTATCTTTAAATCGATATTTATTAATATTATTTTCTTCAAGGTTAGGGCTCTAAAGCTATGTTTTTATTATGTGCTGGCATGGATGTAATATAAAGGTACATCTCCATGCACAAATTTGCTTTATTTTAACACAAAAATACTGAACTCCTCCAATGCAGATAATACTTAACAACCCCCCTCACATCAGGTATACTATGCCCTATCATTTTGTCCGGGTGAGGATTAGAACCGCATATGTCAGATGCCAAATTAAGTTTAAAAAACATCAAGTTAGCCGGATTTAAGTCATTTGTTGACCCAACGGTAATCGCTTTTCCTGGGAATTTAACGGCCGTTGTAGGGCCTAATGGTTGTGGAAAGTCCAATATTATCGACGCGGTACGCTGGGTTATGGGAGAAAGCTCTGCAAAACAACTGCGTGGTGAGGGTATGGCCGATGTTATTTTTAACGGTTCTACCGCCCGTAAGCCCATAGGGCAGGCTTCGGTAGAGTTATTATTTGACAATCCTAATGGGGCTTTAGGCGGGGAATATGCCCAATACCCTGAAATTGCTATTAAACGATTGGTTACGCGCGAAGGACAATCCACCTATTTTTTGAACAATGTGCGTTGCAGGCGTCGCGATATTTTAGACATATTTTTAGGCACCGGTATGGGTCCACGCAGTTACGCCATTATTGAACAAGGCATGATTTCGCGTTTAATTGAAGCCAAACCCGAAGAGCTGCGCGTTTACTTGGAAGAAGCGGCCGGTATATCCAAATATAAAGAACGTAGGCGCGAAACAGAAACCCGTATACGACATACCCGTGAAAACTTAGCGCGGTTAAATGATTTACGCGAAGAATTAGATAAGCAATTACAACGTTTAGAACGTCAATCGGCCAATGCAAAACGCTATCAAGAATTTAAGAATGAAGAAGATGCCTTGCGCGCCCAATTATTAACACGTCGTTTAATGCGTTTAACGGAGGAAGATGCGGCATTGAGTGCGGCCATACGTGAGCTAGAAGTTAGCCTAGAAGGCCAAATGGCGGCTTTGCGTGAAGTGGAAAAATTTTTAGAAATTGAGCAAGAGCAACACAGCACACGCAGCGATGCTTTGAATGAAACACAGGCCACCTATTATACGGCGGGCTCTGAGGTAACACGCATAGAGCAGGCCATAGCGTATCAAAAAGAAAGACGCGTACAATGGCAAGACGATTTAGAAGCAACCCAAAGCGCCTTGCAAGAAATGTTGCAACACCAAGAACAAGATACGGCGCGTATCCAATGGCTAACGGAAGAATTGGCCGAGGTGGCCACGCCTTTAGCCGAACACAGCGGGCAAGCGGAAATTGCGGCGCAGCATTTAGGTCAGGCAGAGCAAGCTTTTGACGATTGGCAGCAACAATGGGATAGTTTCAATCAACTGGCAGCACAAAGTATGAAGGAAGCCGAAGTTGAGCAAACACGCATTCGCCATTTAGAAACGCAACAGCAGAGCAGCCGTAACCGAATTGAGCGTTTAGAAACAGATAACATGCGTTTGAGTGAGCAAAATAGTGCAAGTGATCGTCCTAATGCCGTGGTAGAAGCGCAAATACAAACCCTAGAGCAACAAAAACAAAACTTAGAAACCGCCAAGACGGAACAGCAACAAGAATTGCTAGGCTTGCGTGAACAACGTCAAGGCATGGGCAGCGAATTAGATGCCTTAAAAACAGAATTGCGTAAAGGGCAGGGGCAATTACAATCCTTGCAAACCTTGCAACAAGCGGCATTGGGTCAGGACAATAGCAAAACGGTGGATTGGCTAAAAGCACAAGGCTTTGCCGATAAAGCACGGTTAGCACAAGTATTGCGTATAGCCGCCGGTTACGAAACCGCTTTAGAAGCCGTTTTGGGTGAGCAATTGCAAGCGGTTTGTTTGGAAGATGTAGCGGCATTGAGTGTCGCTGTAGAGCAGAATGCTTTACCCAACAATCTGCAATTATTGTATCCGCCACAAGCAGCTTTTTCTGATAATAATGCATCGATTAACAATCAACCCTCTTTAGCCAGTTTATTGCAAAGCGGCCAGGAATGGGCGCATTTATTGCAAAACATTTATGTCGTTTCTGATGTGAGTGTAGGTTTGGCCTTAATCAAGAACAGTGCCAAAGAAGCTTCTTTTATTACCAAAGAAGGCATTTGGATCTCGCAGTACGGCATCAGCGTTCCTAAAGCGAGTAGCAATGAAGAAGGTGTTTTAAAGCGCGAGGGGCAAATCAGTGCCTTGCAAATTCGCTTGCAAGAAAATGAAGCTCGTGTAGCCGCCTTAGATAAAGAAATAAACGAGATACAAACTCAGCGACAACAGTTGCAAGCGTCGCAAGAAGAATCACAACGTACCTTGCAACAATTGAGCCAGAAAATCTCGGAAGCGCGCGCTAATCTTAGAATTGAACAAAACCGCATCGAACAAGTCAAACAACGCGTGGCGCAAAATGAGAAAGATAGGTTAGATGAAAAAGCCCGCCTAGAATCTTTTTCCGGTGATTTAACTACGGCACGTTATCTTTGGCAGCAGGCTATGAACGCAATGGAAGAGCAGTCTGGAACGCGGCAAAACTTGGTAACGCACAAGGAAACATTGCAGCAGCAAGTGCAAAAGGCGAGGGTAGAAGCCAAAGTAACGCATGACACGATGCAATCTTTGCGCATTCAAGAGCAAAGTCTAAAAAGCGAATTAACGGCCAAAACCGAACATCTGCAACGTACCGCGCAACAATTAAAAATAGTAGAAGGAAAGCACGGCGAGTTGCAAAAATCTTTAAGCAACAGTGAAGCGCCGTTAGAAGATTTACAACAAGAATTACAAGATGCCTTGGCCGCACGAGCCGAAGCCGACAAAGCCTTGCAAATCACCCGCACGCAGCTGGAAGCCGTTGAGTTTAAATTGCGTGAGTTAACGCAAAGTCGCCATGACATTGAAGATAAACTTGAAACCATACGCAATCAATTGGAAAAACAGCGGCTTGAAAAACAAACTATAGTCGTGCGGCTGCAAACATTGCAAGAGCAAATAGAAGCCTATGCTATCTCAGTGGAAGCCACTCAAACGTTATTAGACCCTGAAATGACAGAATTGCTCTTAGAAGAAGCGTTGCAAAAGGTATTGGATCGTATCCAACGCTTAGGGGCAATTAATCTTGCGGCCATAGAGGAATATCAAAGTGAGTCGGAGCGAAAAATTTATTTAGATAGGCAAAATGACGATTTGGTGGAGGCTTTAACTATCTTGGAAGAGGCTATTCAAAAAATTGACCGCGAAACTAAAGCCTTATTTAAGAACACCTTTGATCAGGTTAACGGACATTTGCAAAAATTATTCCCCAAAATATTTGGTGGTGGCGAATGCTATTTAGAAGCAACGGGAGAAGAATTATTGGATATGGGTGTGACTATTATGGCTAGACCGCCAGGTAAGCGTAATGCTACTATTCATTTATTATCGGGCGGTGAAAAAGCACTAACGGCCATAGCCTTGGTGTTTTCTATTTTTCGTTTAAATCCCGCGCCATTTTGTATGTTGGATGAGGTAGACGCCCCTCTAGACGATAACAACGTATTTCGTTATTGTAATTTAGTTAAAGAAATGTCTAAAGAATTGCAATTTATTTTCATTAGCCATAATAAACTGGCGATGGAAATGGCTGAAAATTTAATTGGCGTGACGATGAAAGAGCCTGGGGTATCGCGTTTGGTGTCGGTTGACATGGAAGAAGCCTTAGCGATGGCCGTAGATTAATGAGTTTACTTGCTTACTGACGGGATCGCGAGAGTGAGTAGTTACAAATTTTGAGGGGGAAATAATGGAAATGTATGCAGTTATTGCAATTTGTATTTTAGCAAGCTTAGGCTTATATGCGTTGATGCGCCGTAATCACGATAAAGATAGCGTGTCGCCTGTGCAGACCTATAGGGAGCATCCTGCACCCTTAGACGATGGTATTGTGGGTAGCGTACGGATCGTACCTGCAGAAGAGTCTCAGCCGCGAGAGCCTGTACATCATAGCGCGCCAGAGAAAAAAGCCGTGGTTGACGACACAGAACTTTTGGTGATCTACGTTGCTTCCAGCAATAATGGCCCATTCATGGGTTATGAATTGATGCAAAGTTTAATGGCACAAGGCTTACAAGCCGGCCCTATGAACATCGTGCATCGTTATGACGAAGAAGGGCGCATTATTTTTAGCGTTGCTTCCGCCGCCGGTGCGGGAACCATTGACTTAACCAATATGGGTGATTTTGCTACCCCAGGTTTGTGTTTATTTATTTATCCTAAAAAATCGGTTCGACCGCGTTATGCTTTTAATGAAATGGTTGATTGCGCAATGCAAATAGCCGATGAGCTGGATGGTCAGGTTTTGGATCAGAATCGCGAACCCTGGACACTTGCATTTGAACATAGTAAGCGCCAAGTTTTGCCGGTCTACCAACCCGAAGCAGCAGAGGCTAAAGTGTAGTGGCCGTAAAAAAGGGTCGTAAAAAAGACCTTCGCAAAAAGGAATCCTCAACTAAAGCGTCTTTACCGCAGGAGCTGCACCATCGTTTGCGTGAAGGCTTGCTTATTGTCATGCTGGCATTTGCTTTATACGTTTTACTTTCTCTTATTACGTATCAACACAGCGATCCAGGTTGGTCGCGTGCGGCTAGTTCCCCAACGATTGCGAATGCCGGCGGACGTGTAGGGGCTTATTTATCGGATATTCTATTTTCTTTCGTAGGCTATTGGGCGTATTGTTTGCCCGCATTGATAACGACAGCCGCTTGGTTCAACATTAAAGATAAAGCGATGGTGTTAGAAGAAGACAATTGGCATTTGTTAACCAGTAAATGGGTTGGATTTTGCCTCATTATTATTTCAGGCAGTGCGTTATTAAATTTATGGGACACACATCGTTCCGCTAATTTTCCGGCACCCCCAGGCGGAATTCTAGGTAGTGCTTTTTCAGGAATATTATCTGCTGACTTTAATGGCTTTGGCGCAAGCGTTATTTTATTAGCTTTATTTTTTATAGGGGTGACTTTTTTTACGGGTTTAATTTGGCGGCAATTTTTGCATCGTAGTAGCGTTAAATTATTGACTTGGCTTAAGCGTTGTAAACACGGATTAAGGTTATATTGGCAGGCAATGAGGCGCTCTAAAGAAGGCGTTGTGCCCAATATTGAGAATCTTAAAGCTCCCCGAATTGAAAAACCTATCATTGCGGAAGTGCGTACAGAAGCTCCGCCTTTGCGTATAGAATCCCCAAAGGCATTGTTAACCTCTTCTAATAATAAAACACCCCCTAAAATAGCGAAGGCTAAGGGCCTGGTCGATGGCTTGCCTTCTCTGGACTTATTAGAGCAAACAGAATCTAAGCAATTATTACCGTGGTCTCGCCAAGCCTTAGAAGACAAATCGCGCGAGGTGGAGCGTCATCTGGCGGATTTTGGTGTGATGGTGCAAGTAGAAGGGGTGCATCCAGGACCGGTGGTAACGCGTTATGAATTGAGTTTAGCGCCAGGCGTTAAAGTCAGTAAAATTACAGGGCTGTCTAAAGATTTGGCGCGGGCATTATCCGTTGTGAGCGTGCGTGTTGTAGAGGTGATTCCCGGAAAGTCTTTTATAGGCCTAGAATTGCCGAATGAAGTGCGCGAAACGGTGCGTTTGCGCGAAATTTTAGAATCTAAACAATATCAACAATCTAAATCCCCTTTAAGTCTGGGTTTAGGTAAAGATATCGCGGGGCTGCCGGTTATTGTAGATTTAGGCAAAATGCCTCATTTATTGGTGGCCGGAACGACTGGTGCAGGTAAGTCTGTAGGCTTAAATGCAATGATTTTAAGCCTATTGTATAAGGCTAAACCTGAGGATGTGCGTATCATCATGGTCGATCCTAAAATGCTGGAATTGTCGGTGTATGAAGGCATTCCTCATTTATTAACGCCAGTGGTAACCGATATGCGCGAAGCGGCGAATGCGTTAAAGTGGTGTGTAACGGAGATGGATAAGCGTTATGCAGTCATGGCGTCTTTAGGTGTTCGTAATTTGGCGGGTTACAATCAAAAGGTGAAAGAAGCCATTAAAGAGGGTAAGCCTTTAATGAATAAGGTGCAACCAGAATATCCCGATGGGTCTCGCGATCCTTTAGCGCCCTTGCCAGCAGTGGTGGTCATAGTAGATGAATTTGCCGATATGATATTGGTGGTAGGCAAGAAGGTAGAGCACCTTATTGCGCGTATTGCGCAAAAAGCACGTGCCGCGGGAATTCATTTAATTTTGGCGACGCAAAGACCGTCGGTAGATGTTATTACCGGTTTAATCAAAGCGAACATTCCTACGCGTTTGAGTTTTCAGGTGTCTTCACGCATCGACTCCCGTACGGTTTTGGATCAACAGGGGGCGGAGCAGTTGCTAGGGCATGGCGATATGTTGTATTTGCCGCCTGGAACGGGTGTGCCTATACGGGTGCATGGGGCTTATGTTGCCGATGAGGAAGTGCATAGTGTGGTGAGTGAATTACGCCAGGCCTATGGCGAACCTCAATATTTGGTTGAAGTCTTAGAATCCGATGATGACAACGGCGAAGCTTCATCATCGCAATCTAGCGGTGAAGCTGATCCGTTATACGATGAAGTTGTTAACTTAGTAATCGACAGTGGCAGGGTTTCAATTTCATCGATACAACGGCGGTTTAAAATCGGATTTAATCGCGCAGCTCGTTTAGTTGAAGATATGGAGCGTGCAGGGCTTGTCAGTAGGCCAGGCTCTAATGGCGGCCGCGAGGTTTTGGTGCAAAGTCCGGAAGTAGGTTAAAATGACGCTAAAAAAGTTGAGCATAGAAGGCTTTAAATCAATTTCGCAACTAAAAAATTTTGAAATTAGAGGCTTGAATGTCTTGATTGGGGCTAATGGTTCAGGCAAAAGTAATTTTGTGAGTATATTTCGTTTATTGCGCAAAATGATGGACGAGAATCTGCAAGGCCATATTATGGAATCGGGAGGCCCAAGCTCTTTCTTCTTTAACGGAGCTAAAACAACACCCGCAATCAGAATGGAATTTATGTTTGGCGATAATGGATATCGTTTTACGCTGGCTATGGCGGCGGATGAGAAAATCTTTATTAAAGAAGAAAGTCAAAAATATAAGAATATGTGGAAATCGCCAGGTTCTAATATCTATGAAAGCACTCTTAAAAAACAAAAAGAAGAAAAAGGTGTTAAATCTGGTCGAGGCATTGGGTACTATGTTTACGATAACATTTTTAAATGGATAGTATACCATTTTCATGACACAAGTATTCTTTCAAAAATGCGGCATTCAGAAAGTGTAGATCATTATAAATATCTAGAATCTGATGCGGGCAATATCGCTCCGTTCTTATTAGATTTAAAAAATAATAAACCAGAGTGTTATAAGAAAATTGTTGCAACGATCCAAATAGTGGCTCCTTTTTTTAATGATTTTGATTTAACACCAGAACAAAGAGGTCCGGCGACAGTGGTTAAATTAAACTGGAATCAAAAGGGTTCAAATTATCCATTTGCGCCATACCAATTGTCTGATGGGACCTTGCGTTTTATTTGCTTGGCCACTGCCTTACTACAACCCGTATTGCCTGATTGCTTAGTGATAGATGAGCCTGAGCTGGGTTTGCATCCTTATGCCATTGAAGTACTTGCTGAACTAATTAAATTAGCTTCTCGTAGAGATGATTCACCTAGAATTATTATTACAACTCAATCCCCACTATTATTAGATTATTTTGAGCCAGGAGACATTATAGTAGCCGATCGTAAAAATGGCGCGTCTACTTTTACACGATTAGATAAGATGGATTTGTCTGGGTGGTTGGAAGAATATTCTTTAGGTGAGATTTGGTGTAAAAATTTGATTGAAGGAAGGCCTAGCAATGAGTGAGGCGGCTGTTTACATCCATTTAATTGTAGAAGGGCAAACTGAACAAGATTTTGTTTTAAATATTTTAAAGCCAGAGTTTGAGGGGAAAAAAATTTATTTTTCGGCCAGCACCTTAGGAAAAAAGGGCGGAAATGTTAAGTTTGAGACGTTAAAAAAAGATTTTTTTTCAGTACGGAAAAAATGCTACGTTTCAACTATGTTTGATTTTTTTTCGTATAGATAGTCAATGGCCTGGAATGGATAAAATTGATAAGCTAAAAGGGAGTAAAACGAAACTAACTCCAAAAGAGAAAGCTGGAATTCTGGAAGATGCAACTGCTGAAAAAATAGCGCAAGAACATTTTATCCCTCACATCCAAATGCATGAATTTGAAACTCTTTTGTATAGTGAACCTTCTGCTTGGAGCGAATTCTCTACTTCGGCCGTTAATTTTATTCAAGGTATAGCGGACAAATATCCTGATCCAGAAGAGATTAATGATGGTGAAGAAACATCACCTTCTAAGAGAATTATCGGTAAATTTAGAACCTATAGCAAAAGGCTCAACGGTATTCAAATTGCTAATCAGATAGGTTTACTCACGATGCGGAAAAAATGCAGTCATTTCGACGAATGGCTAACGAAGCTAGAAGATTTAAAACCACTTTCTTGAAAAACGGTTTTTATCTACCGTCTTCTTAGCAACACAATTTACTAATTTTATCCTCCGGCAATGACGCATACAACTGCGAAACAAGCGGAGGATTTTCTAATCCACGTGCTAACCTAATTTGATTTAAGAAAGTATACGATCTATCACGAATTATATTTGGATTAATGTTATAGACACTATCTTGCAAAGCGTCTGTAAGCGGGATAAAGTATACGTTATTCCTTTCATAAGCACTTAACAGCTCATCCAGCCTTTCTGCACTAAAAGCATTGACATGAATCAGCAGAACATTTTTAATATCGCGATCAAATAGCATCATAGAGAGTGTATGGGATATCGTTAAGGCGTTTAACGCCTGTTCTAAATAAGATTGTTTTAGCCAAGCAATAGCAGCCCCATCATTTTTTTTAAGACAACGTACGTAGGCATCGTTCCATTCATATTCAAAAAAATCAACGGTGACGGGGGCTATTTTATAGTGATTTTCACGTAAATAGCGTCTAACGGCATCGCGTTTTTGTGCCGTGTTGCCTTCGGAAAGATACGGATAACGAAAATAACGATACTCTTTATTGCCCATTAACCGCGTTAATAAGACGTCATTTTTTTGGATATCGGCAATGTAGTCCTTACTGCTGCTTTTAGCCAGATCCAAATGACTAAAGCTATGATTACCCAGTAGCTGCCCTGAGTTTAACCATTCTTTTGCAACCGCTAAGCCTTCACTAGAGTTTTCAATTTTATCCCCATTGATAAGGCCGTATACACCGCTGAGGTGGTGCTTCTTAAACACAACGAGCATTTTTTGCGTAATTTCTAGGCGGGTGATGTCTGGCGGTTTATTTCCATTGGCAGGGATATCGTCCACGGTAATGGCCAGGCCCATGGAATATGCAGCAGAGATTTTAAAAAAAGAAAGTAACCCTATGAATAATAAGATTTTTAGATATTTCACTGTATTTTTATTTTCCTATCAGGGTTGGGTGTTTTTTAAACTGTACCACAGGATGACAATAAAAGTATCAACTGCCTAAAAAGGTTAAAAACAAAACAGAAAAAACGTAATAAATCTTACGACCGATCAATTGATTTAAGCCATGTAATTGTTTATACTCTGCGCCGAAGCCTTTGTGGCTTGGTCACGCCAGTTAAATTAAAAAATGTCCAATAGGACTTATAGAGGGTAATATTATGAACTATACAATTGATGTATCTAACGTCGGACAAATTTTGTCCAGTAAGCAGCCTGTTGATCTATACAACGCATTAGTATGCTTTTTAAGTAAATATTTTCTTATAAATATAGACTTTTTTGAGGTAAGCGATGAAGAGTCTGAAGAGTCTGAAGAGTCTGAAGAGTTGAATCCCAGTCAGGATAGTGGCCTTGTGGATTCTACACTGCTTTTAGATATAGATTTTACCCCTTCTAAATGCGATGAAAATATAGAATATGAATTTCATGATGAAAAACGCAATGCGCATACTTTTCGTTTTACTGGGGGTAGTCTTCTAATGACTAAGAGTAATCAGGGTAGGAACTGGCTTCTGCCTGTAAAAAGTGGAGACATCTCTTTTTTGGGCTCAAATAAAAGGCTGGTTCCTATAGACTGGATAGTATCAATTAAAGAGCATGAAATGGTACTCAAAAATATTCCGGGTAAATATATATTAAATCTATTCAAGGCTCCTGTATCTGATGGTGCAGTTCTGCGCAGATATGGAGCAGAAAATAACGTGATTAGTTTAGCTGATCCTAGCACAAAAAGACTATTTCTTATGGAGAGCAGTTACCAAGCTGGGTTTATCATGCGTAATTATGGACCTGATTTTTTCACGATCGCGCACAGAAAAGAAACTTCTTTTGAAGAAGGGGTCCGTCTAGCAGTCCACTATGTGGATAAAGTATGCGATTTATTTGTTCAGGGTAAAACGCATGGAGATCTAAAACTAGAAAATGCATGTTATCATGATGAATATTATGCGAAAGGAGAAAGAACACCCAAGCAAAAAATAACTTTAATTGACCTTGATGGCATGTCTTCTATTGATGACATCCTTTCTGCACCACCTGTTTTTTCAATAGACTACTTACATCCATTTTTTAATGATCAAAAAAATATTGGGTTTTTGCGTTTTGGAGAATATCGGTTGATTCAAGATTTATGGGCTATGGTGCTTACATGTAACCGGTTAATATTCCGATCAAGCAAGCCTGAAAAATTTTTCTTATCTAAACTAGAGCATATTCAGGAACTGTTTGACTGGGTCTTAGAAAACACAGGAAAATTATCTGAGGACGAAATTCTAAAAACAGCACATAAATTTTCATTAGAGTTTTCTTCTGAATTAATGGATGATTTGGAGAAGTATTTATGTTATTTAACTGAAAATCCAGTGAAATCCGAAGAAGAAAGTGGCCCTATGATGAATCGTGTGGGTAATCCTGCTCATGGTGTAAACAACCCCTGGTACAGTGATGATGAAATAATAGTCTTGCTTACGCACTATATAGGTAAGCATCCTGAAGTAGCTTTCTTGGATCCAATGTTAGGAACTGATTGGGGAAACGGTAATAACACCTTGAGGGAT
>VFJV01000031.1 GCA_009885895.1 Gammaproteobacteria bacterium | reverse complement strand
TTGTAAAGGTAACCAAGGATTACTGTGGCCCAAGCTTGCCCCCACAATAAGCAAGACGCCATAAAGGGCACATAAAGAGCCAAAGGTTTGTTGCAAACGAACAATAAATTTTTTGCTTTTTGCACGATTGACTATATCGCAGTGATAAGCCGCTAATAGCAGCACTATACCCCATAAATATAAGCCTAAAAAATCGGGCAAAAAACGAGACGATAGCCAAATTGCCAACCCTAGAAAAACAAATGCAAAACATTTTTTAATCCCTAACATCCACGGACCGGTTTTGGGAATATAGTGTGCGCCAAAAGTATTAAAAATAATTAAAGGCAATCCCATGCCTAGGCTTAAACAAAATAAAGCCGCGCCGCCTAACCAAACATGGCCTGTTTGACTGATATAAGCTAAGGCACCCACTAAGGGCGCACTCACGCAAGGTGAGACGATCAATGCCGATATCGCGCCCATAAGGGCTACACCAAAGAAATGTCCTTTTGTGGGATGTTCACTTAACAGGGCCATTTTATGCGTCCATTTTTGAGGTAGGCGTAAATCGTGCCCGCTCAATAAGCACAAGGCTAGGCCTACAAATAAAATGCTTAAAAATCCTATTATCCAGGGTGTTTGCAAAGTGCTTTGTAAACTTAAACCCAGTACAGAAAAAAGTAAACCCGCGAGCGTGTAAGTAACACACATGCCTAACACGTAGGCAATCGATAGGCCTAGTGCGCGTTTGGTTTTAAGGGTGGTGCTGTGTCCTAGAATAAGGCCGGATAAAATAGGGAGCAAGGGCAAAACACAAGGCGTAAAAGCAAGTAAAATGCCTAAACCAAAATAACTTAAGAGTAAGGACCAATACAGTGTCGCCGGCTCTTTCTTGTTAGGCTGAATGGGTGTGGCTGTAGCGATCGCCGTTTTTTGCACCGCACCCGTTGCAAAATTAAGAGTGAATGTTTGTGTTTGTGGAGGATAACAAAATTCGGCATCCGAACAACCTTGGTATTGGAGTTGAATAGTGCTTTTTGTTGAGGCCATGGGAAGCGGTAAAGTCAGCACCAATCGGCCTGAATAGAGGCTGTAATGACCCAACAGGTCGTTGTAACGCTCTAGGCCTTTGGGCCAGTTTTCTGGGAGGATGGTGATGGGTTTTGAATCCAGCAAGGTAAAATGAAAGCGATCACGGTACAGATAATAACCTTTTTGCATGACCCAGGTTGTGCGCAGGGTTTTATCAGAATTAATGTCTAAAGACAGCTGAAAGGCTTGGTCTACGGGCAGCGGGCTTGAGATGATGAGGGGGGTTGCGGTGGCGCGGCAGGCAAGAAGCAGCATCCAGAAAAGCCATAAAAAAGGGTATATTGCTCTAAATTTAAACATTTTGTGCTCGTGTAGTCCCACTCTGGTTTATCTTAACACGATTTTTTCTAAAAATCCTAATAAGCCTTGAATTTTAGGGATGTGCCCATATCTAGGAGGGGTCGCTACTGGAATAAGCGTGTTCTAGGCGACAGAAGGAATATGGTAGTCCGGTTTCCGCGCTTGCGGGGCGGCTAGCCATAAATGTCCCATAGTGACTTTAAGATATTTTTAAAGAGGTTAAATACGATGAGTGCAAAAACAAATATTCGCCCATTACGCGACCGTATAGTCGTACGTCGTTTAGAAGAAGAACGCAAAACGGCGGGTGGTATAGTGATCCCCGATACAGCAACTGAAAAACCCATGATGGGCATAGCGGTCGCTCTAGGCGGTGGTCGTGTGTTGGATAATGGTAGCGTACAAGAATTAATGGTACGTATTAATGATAAGGTATTGTTTGGCAAATATGCCGGTACCGAAGTCGAGATCAACGGAGAAACCTTGATAGTGATGCGTGAAGACGACATCATGGCTGTCATCGAGGCATAGTAATTATTTCTAAGTTTAATACATATAGAGGAAAAGTAAAATGGCTGCAAAAGAAATTCAGTTTGGTGATGTTGCCCGTGCGGCACTCGCACGTGGTGTCAATATTCTGGCCGATGCTGTTAAGGTAACTTTAGGTCCCGCAGGCTGCGTCGTTGCCTTAGATAAAAAATTTGGTGCCCCTACGGTGACTAAAGATGGTGTGTCTGTAGCAAAAGAGATCGAATTAAAAGATCCTTTCGAAAACATGGGCGCACAAATGGTAAAAGAAGTGGCTTCACAAACATCCGATATCGCAGGCGACGGCACGACTACAGCAACGGTATTGGCCGCTAACATGGTCAACGAAGGCTTGAAGGGCGTGCACGCTGGACGTAACGCAATGGAAATCAAACGCGGTATTGATTTATGTGTGAACAAAGCAGTCGATGCTTTGAAGAGCGTATCTCAAGCCTGCACCAGCAAGGCGCAAATCAAAAATGTCGGGACAGTGTCTGCCAATGGCGATCCTGAAATTGGCGAAGCGATTGCGGATGCAATGGAAAAAGTGGGTAAAGAAGGTGTTATTACGGTGGAAGAAGGTCAATCCTTCCAAATCGAATTAACCGTAGTCGAAGGTATGCAGTTTGATCGTGGTTATGTATCCCCTTACTTTGTTACCAACCAACAAAACATGAGTGTGGAATTAGACAATCCCTACATTCTAATGACAGACAAGAAAATCAGTAATATTCGTGATATGTTGCCTACATTGGAAGCGGTGGCTAAAGCGGGTCGTTCCTTGTTGTTAATTGCTGAAGATGTAGACGGCGAAGCCTTGGCAACCTTAGTGGTCAACAATATTCGTGGTATTTTGAAAGTGGCTGCGGTAAAAGCACCTGGGTTTGGCGATAGGCGTAAAGCGATGTTACAAGATATTGCTATTTTAACTTCAGGCACGGTTATCTCTGAAGAAACAGGCCGTACTTTAGAATCGGTTACTTTGACAGACTTAGGAACCGCTAAAAAAGTCAGTATCACCAAAGACGAAACAACGCTTATTTCTGGTTCCGGCAATCCTGTGGACATTAAAGCGCGTGTGGATCAAATTCGTGCGCAAATCGAAGACACCTCTTCCGATTACGATCGTGAGAAGTTACAAGAACGCGTTGCTAAATTGTCTGGTGGTGTGGCTGTCATCAAAGTGGGTGCTGCAACTGAAGTAGAAATGAAAGAAAAGAAAGCACGCGTTGAAGACGCTTTGCATGCTACCCGTGCTGCTGTTGAAGAGGGGATTGTTCCTGGAGGTGGTGTTGCGTTGATTCGTGCAATGCAATCTTTGTCTGACTTAAAAGGCGCTAATGACGATCAAAACATCGGTATTGCCATTGCCAAACGCGCAATGAGTTCTCCGCTACGTCAAATCGTCATGAATGCAGGTTACGAGCCAGCCATTATCTTGGATAAGATCCTGTCTTCTAAGGGTAATGCAGGCTACAATGCGGCTACAGGTGAATTCTGCGATATGGTTGAAGCGGGAATTATCGATCCTACTAAAGTGACACGCAGTGCTTTACAAAACGCAGCCTCCGTTGCAGGTTTGGTTTTAACAACGGAATGCGTTGTGACTGAACTTAAAGAAAAAGAAACGTCGGGTGCTGGCGATATGGGCGGCATGGGCGGTATGGGTGGCATGGGCGGTATGGGCGGTATGATGTAAGTCAGCGTTTCCATAGCCTTTGTGCTCTTGAAAACCCCGCATCTGCGGGGTTTTTTTTGGAGCTTGTAATACTCTAATATTTATGTCTATACTCACGGTAGTTGGTTTTTAGGGTAGAAGACTAGCTCGCGAGCGGCAGTAGTGTATTATTCTACAAAAATAAAATGCGTAGAGTATAGCAGGAAGGAAAGATCTCAAATGTATTATTACGTGTTCTACTTTGCCCTAACGGCCATAATCATGGCATTAATTCCGGGTCCAGCGATGATGTATTGTATTACAACGTCTATCAATCATGGCAAACGAGCGGGCCTAATGGCTGCGATTGGAGTTGAATTAGGAACCTTCATTTATGTGCTGATAACGGCATTAGGATTAGCTGCTGTCATTTTAGCGTCTCCCAGGATATATTCTGGTTTAAGAATATTAGGGGCTTTGTATTTACTCTACCTTGCCTATAACGCTTTACCCAAGCAAAAACAACAAGCCATAATAAAAAAGACGGTTAAAAGCAAAACCATCACAATATTAAGGGGGGTTATTTTAAACATGACGAATCCTAAAATACTTTTGTTTTTTATTACACTGTTGCCACAATTCGTACCCACCGATCACAGAAATATAAAAATATTTTTTATATTAGGATTGGCTTTTAATGTATGCGGTTTTGTTGTTAATTCATTGGTGGCACTGTGTAGCCAGCACTTAAAATACAAACTAGCACACCTTAGATCTACTCAAGTAATTCACTATATTCCCAGCACATTGTTTTTCCTGATAGCAACGCTGTCGTTGTTAGGGATGCTCTTGTAAAGGCCTATAGTTGGATAACGGAGCTAAATTTTTATTTTTGGAAAATTCTTCTATTTTCTGCTATCCCTAATATTTCCTTAAGGTTCAGCTGTTAAGCTTATAGGTAGCTAAGGGGATTAGCGGGGGTAATAATAAAAGCCGATCGCCTATGCAGCGGTCGGTTTATTTAAGTTATGTCAGTAAAATATCTAAATTTTCAATCCATTAGAACACACTATTTTTGTACCCAAGTAAAGGCTATACGAAAAAACAACGTATTCAGCCAGAGTTAAGCAAAAGAGCTGCAAAATTGACTATTTTTGCTACTATTTATAATGATACTAAGGGGATTTATCATGAAAAAAATAGCATTAACGTTAGGGCTAAGCCTGATTGCGTTGAGTTTGGCTGGGTGCAGTGGCGGCATTACGAAGCAAGACGTAGGAACGGTAGGCGGCGCTGTAGCCGGTGGTGTCATCGGCAGTCAATTTGGCAGTGGTACTGGGAAAACAGCGGCAACCATCGGGGGCACGGTAGCGGGTGGCTACATTGGTCATGAACTGACAAAAGAGTAAATTTTTTACATATTTTACGCTAAAACCGAGTGCATTCAGTGGCTGGGCCTATGTTTTATCTTCAAATGATATTATAATCCATACCAATGATATAGTGGTTGTGTGCGGATCACTAACCTATAGATAGTGGTGTGCTTTAAAAAAGACAACCGTTCGTGTCTAAAATTGGTCTATTTGAGGAACAGTCGATTGAGAAAACTGCTGGTGGGTTTAAGTGTGCTATTCATGTGCCTAGGGATCCGCGCAGAGGAAAGTAGCGCCGATCTACTGGGGCTGGGTGCCGCCACTAGTTTCATCTCCGATGCCCAACAACAAACACAGCTAAAAAAGCCGCAAGCTAAGTCCATGACACCCGGTCAGGATCCGACGGCAAGCCCGAATGGGGCTGCAAAGAGTGCCAACGAAGCGTCTGATGAAAACGATGACCAAGCCGCTATCAATCAATTTTTGCAATCCCAAAATACGAGCCAGCCTGCGCCAACAGCCTCTGGGCCAGCTACTGCTGCGCCCCCAACCAATCCTTGGATCCCTGCCGATGGCAACGAAGCTATAGCCAATGGGGGGGCTTTCCGATCCGTATCGCAAGAGGCTTTTCCATTGAACCCAAATCAGATCAACGCGCTGCGTAATATGTTGGATCAAACGCAACGTGCGCAAGCGGCCGCGCCGTATAAAACACCGCCTGCACCTACGTCTACTTCCTTGAGCATTGATTTAGCGCCGGGTGCTGTACCGCCCGTTGTTCGTTTGTCTAAAGGGTTTGTTTCTTCATTGGTTTTTATTGATACCACGGGTGCAGCATGGCCTATAGACTCTTTTGATTTAGGCGACCCCACGGCGTTTAATATTAGTTGGGATAAAAAAGGCAACACATTGATGGTGCAGGCACGCCAAGAGTACAGCTATGGTAATTTGGCGGTGAATCTTAAAAATTTAAATACGCCGGTCATGTTAACCTTAGTGCCAGGGCAGCGTGTGGTAGATTATAGAGTCGATATGCGCGTGCCGGGTCGAGGGCCGCAGGCAGCGGTTTCCATAGGCGATGATCTACCGGCATCCGCAGACAATCAATTGCTGAATGTTCTAAATGGCATAGCACCGATGAATGGTCGCCGTTTGAAAACAGAAAATGATTTTGCCGAAGTGTGGTTGGTTGACAACCTATTGTATTTACGTAGTGTCTATGCCATGTTATCACCCGCATGGGTTTCTAAAATGTCCAGCGCAGATGGTATGAATGCATATAAATTATCCCCAGCACCCTTGGTGTTATTAATGCGGCATGGGCAAATTGTATCGGTTAAAATAGAGGGCTTGTCGTGATGGGTAGCCGCTTAGAGAATGTTACAAAATTATTTTCCAATTTTAGAACGCGCAGCATTATTATTGTTACGTTGCTTATACTCGGCTTGGCTATTTTAGTGGGTATTATTCGTTTGATTAAAGCGCCGGATCAAACGGGGGTAGTCAACGCGGGTTTAGCCAATGCGCCTGCAGGAAAAACCGTCCCAGGATTAAGGCCGACGTCTCCTGAATATGCAGAGCTTCAGAAAAAAATTAATCAGCAGCGTATTCAAGAGGCTAAAAAAACAGGTGGTAGTTCTATTCCTACAATACCGTATCAAGGCGAACAGCCATCTACGCAAAGCACTTTACAGCAATACGTTAATCCCGATAAACCCAATAATGCCGTGCAGGCCCAAACAACAACGGTAAACCCACAAGTTCTTGCGTTGCAAGAGCAGGTGGCAGAGCAGAATGCGCAGTTTCAACAAGCCACAGCGGAGCAAATACAACAAACAATGGTGGATAAAAGTGCTGCTATGCGCACACAAGCGCAACAATTGCTGCAAGCCTGGGGGCAATCGCCTAATCAAAGTTATCAAGTTGGCGAAAGCGATAACCCAGAAGCGTTGGGTACACTCGTGGGCGGTGATGCTTCGGCGCTGGATCAATCAGCATCGCCTGTATTAATTAAGGCTGGCGACATTCAATTTGCCGTGTTAAACACGGAAATTAATTCGGATGAACCCGGCCCGGTTATGGCTACGGTGGTGCTGGGTCCTTATAAAGGGGCAAAATTACTGGGAGATTTAAGTCGCGCTAAGGCTTTACCGGGCACGAATGGTGCGGAAGCGGTGGTGGTGCGTTTTACCATAATGAGCTTTGCGGGGTTGAAGAGTAGCTTAGGTATTTCAGCGGTTGCAATCGATCCGAATACAGCGCGTACGGCGGTAGCCAGCGAAGTGGATCACCACTACTTATTGCGTTATGGATCCTTATTTGCATCGTCCTTTTTAAATGGCTATGGTAATGCCGCATTGCAAGCGGGCTCCAGTACCACACAAAACTCGGATGGTGGTACATTTACCACTTACCCGGAAGCCGATCCTAGACGAGAAGTAGCCTCGGGTTTTGGGCAAGTAGGCCAGGCATGGGGGCAGCAATTGGGAAGCACCTTTAACCGTCCTAACACCATTACGGTGCATTCTGGTACGGGATTGGGGATTTTATTTTTAACGGACGTGTCTGCTAGTTCTACGCCACCGGCGGGAATTAAACAAGCCATTGCAACCAAGACGGCACAAGATCAAATAGCGGCAAATAATGTGGGCACATCAAACGTATTGCCTATAGATCAGGCCCAAAATCAATTAGTCCAAGTTGTGCCTGATGCACAGAGTGGACAATAACAATAATAGGATGATGACATGAGCGATCTAAACCATCACGACGAAGAAGAGTATCATTTTGATGACAGTGAAAGTTTTGACTTTGGCGAAAGCGAAGCAACAGAAGAAGAATTCGTAGGCGAAGATGAGGCTACAGAGGCTACAGAGGAAACAGAAACAAAAAAATGGAGCAATGAGCGCGCAGTAGCCGAGTCTGGGAAAAAAGCAGAAACAATTAAAAAAGCGTCTATAGCAGTGGGTGCTGTCATTGTATTCATAGTGGTAGGGTACTTTTTTATGAAACCAAAGGCTAAGGTAGCACCGTCTATTCCTTCTGTTAATATTGCGCCTGCGAGTACGGCCGAAAAATCAGCGGTAGAAGCAGCACCTGTTGTAGCCAAAGACAGCACAATGGACGCTAATGCAAATACAAACCTAGGCGGTGCTACGGATGGTGCGTGGTTGGGAGACGCTGATGGTGGTGATGCATCGGCTTCCCCTAGCAAAGCACCACCCATAGCGGAAAATGCGCCTACACAAGGCAGTGTGCCTGATGATACTAGCGTGTCTATGCAGATCCAAACATTGAATCAAGAGAACCAAACCTTAACGCTAAAACTGCAGCAAGTTAGCGCAAAAAGCGAAGAAACGGCGGCACGTGCGGATAGTTTAGAAAAATTAGTTCTGCAGCTGCAAGAAAAAGTGAACAAGATGGGTGAGGTAAGCAATACGGCGCCAGTACAAACGCCACGCCCAGTAACAGCGGCGCCTGCGGCAAGTTCAAAGAGCAATGCTAATACGACAAGTGTGAGCGAGAGCGATAGTAAAAATTCTCTGGTGTATTATGTGCAAGCCATTATTCCTGGCCGTGCCTGGATTGGCGACAGCAATGGGCGCATTATCACTGTAACGCAAGGCGATCGTATTGTGGCGTTAAATAGCACGGTTAAGACGATTGATCCTATCAATGGCATGGTAACGCTGAACAATGGCATGCAGATAGAATATGGTATGGTGGCGCAGTAGGGTTATACTCATAGCAGTTAATTTTTAGGGTAGAAGACTAGTCCTCGAGTCCAAGGAGTGTAATATTCTGTCCTATACTAGGGCGAGATGGGCGAAGGCAACAGCCCCTAAAAATCAACTGCGTAGAGTACACGTACCACAGCGTTTTAAAAACCTCGCTGCACAAAAAGTTAATTTTCATCATTCAACCGCTGGATTGCCACGCCTGTTCGCTGCGCTCACCGGCTCGCAATGACGGGTGCGTAGTCACAATATACGTAGTTTATCACTGCTCGCGCTCTTTTTAAGAAAAAAATG
>VFJV01000105.1 GCA_009885895.1 Gammaproteobacteria bacterium | reverse complement strand
TGGATGTTACGCCGCATATCACGCCGAACAACAATATTATTCTGGCTATCAAGGTTAATCAGGATAAACCAAATGCTGCGTTGGATGTACGGGGGACCCCCGCAATTACAACGCGCAAAATTGATACCAAGGTGCGGGTGGCTAATGGTGAAACAGTTGTCTTGGGCGGTATTTATCGCCAAGAAAAGACCCATTCCATTCTGCGGGTGCCATTTTTAGGCTCTATTCCTTTTTTGGGGGCCTTATTTAGAAGCACTAAAGTGACGGATTCTCGCGGGGAATTACTTATTTTCATTACCCCTAAGATTGTACAACCGGATAACGCCGAAATAGATGATTGAATGATGAAAAAAACACAAAATATATTCTTAGTGGGCCCTATGGGCGCGGGCAAAACCACTGTGGGCCGTATGCTGGCTAAAGAATTAAAAAGAGAGTTCTACGACACCGATGAAGTGATAGAATCGCGCACGGGCGTGGATATTCCTTGGATCTTCGATGTGGAAGGGGAAGAAGGCTTTAGACAGCGCGAAATATTGGTCGTGGATGAATTAACCCAAAAAGTGGGTGTGGTTTTGGCCACTGGTGGCAGCGTGGTGATAGAGCCACAAAATCGCAGGCATTTGGCGGCGCGAGGCTTAGTCATTTACTTAAAAACCACGGTCGATCAGCAACTGGAGCGCACCGAAAAAGATAAAAAACGGCCATTATTGTTGCAAGCAACGGACAGAAAAGCCGTGTTACGGGATATTGCAGTCAATTATGATGAATTGTACTCCGAGATCGCCGATCATGTTTTTGCAACTGACAACCGCAGCATACGCGCGGTGGTCAATGATATATTGAGTTGTGTCTAAGGTGCTGAAAGTGGGCGATGCATGGCAAGTCATGGGCTTTAAGCGTAAGCCTTTCATTAATTTAAGCCGCACAAATCCTTTTTTAACGGAAACACAGCGCCAGCAACTCAAGCTATTAGAAGAATTGGTGCGCGAAGGTGGGCATTTACTACTGCTATTGGGCGTATCTGGTGTAGGTAAGACCACCTTTTTAAATGTACTCAAAAAAAAGAGCGCATTACCCAGCGAGCAAGGCATTCTTGGGTTATGTGAGATGCAAGGCGATCACGGCGTTACGGTTGCCATGATAAAAACATTACTGGCAAAACATTTGGCAATAGCCGATATTCTTGATGATACCTTTATGCCCTCTTTACGAGCGCGTTTGGTGCACCTGTCTGAATCAAAGCAACGGTTTTTATTAATTATTGATGATGCGCACGAATTGCCGGCAGAAACCGTACGCTTTTTATTGGACGTTGTTTCAGAGTTAGAAGAAACAGAACAGAGCTTAAGTGTTTTATTGGCTGGACGTTTACAACTGGAGCACTTGTGTGTTAATTCGGTGTCTTCAGAGTGGAATACGGGCAGTAGTTTTACGATAGTACTGCAGCCCTTGGGCGAAGAAGATGTGGTCAACTATATACGGCATGGTTTAAGGCAGGCGGGTTACAGAGGCGTGATGCCTTTTTCTAAAGCGCAGTTTTTAGAATTAAGTCGCGATTCTAAGGGTATATTGGCGCGTTTACTGGTGATGGTCGTTGATATATTAGAAAAAAAGGGCCGTGCGCCTGTTTCTGGTCGTTGGAATTTAGCAACCCTATTTAAAAAAAATAAAGTAGCGGATACGGAGCAAATTCGCAGCGCCAAAGGCAATCGACAGAAAGTCATCATAGCTGCGGTGGCGGTGGCGGTGATGCTGATGTTGAGCATAGGGTTATGGCATTACTCAGCGCCAAAGCCCACCGTCATTGCTGCGAATCAGGGTGAAATTATTAGCGTAGAAAAACAAGGTCAATGGATTAAAACGGTCATAAAGCCTGAAGGGCAGTTAAGAATGGCTGATACGGCTGCGCAAATAGAGCCTGTAGTACAGCCTATTCCTGTAGCGACCCCCCCCGTAATTTCCAGCCCTGTGGTAGCCACTAGGGTGGAAAAAAAGCCAACCCAGACGACCCCTTTTAAAGCCGAAGGCTATACCATCCAAATTGCAGGGGCTGCCGATTTAATCACATTGCAAAAAACGGTGTGCCAAGTATGGACGCGGCAGGCAAAGCAGCAATGCCAGGGATTACCCAGGAATTTACACTATGTGCACACGCAAAAAGACAATCAGGATTGGTATATTGCAACGATGGGGCAATACAAAAGCTCAGCAGAAGCCCGTGGTGCGTTACGCCAATTGCCGGCCCAGGTGCAAAAAAATACACCGTGGGTGCGTGCTTTTGCCGAAATCCCAAACTTGACCGTAGTGGCCTTAAAATAGCCTCACCTTTTTTAATCAATAGAGAATAATTACAATGACGCAATATAATAATACCCGCTTACTCAAGGCGCTAAAACGACAAACGGTTGATGTGCCGCCGGTATGGCTTATGCGCCAAGCGGGGCGTTATTTACCAGAATATCGTGCCTTACGCGCTAAAGCGGGGGATTTCTTAACGTTATGCCAAACACCACAATTAGCCACTGAAGTGACTTTGCAGCCATTGCAACGCTTCGATTTAGACGCCGCTATTTTATTTTCCGATATACTGACTATCCCACATGCGATGGGTTTAGGTTTGTCTTTTGAAGAAGGCGAGGGGCCTTGTTTTAAAAAACGCATAGAAACGTTGCGCGATGTGAAGTCTTTGCCTATTCCAGAGGTAGAGGATGAGTTAGGTTATGTGCCAGAAGCGGTGCGCATGATTCAACACGAATTACAGGGCCGTGTGCCGCTTATTGGTTTTGCCGGCAGTCCTTGGACAGTAGCCTGCTATATGATAGAAGGCCGTAGCCACAAAAATTTTATCACCGCGCGCAAAATGGCGCATCAGGCGCCGGAAATTTTAACGGCATTATTAGAAAAATTAATGAAGGCCACTACAGCCTATTTAAAAGGGCAAATTTTAGCGGGCGTGGATGTGGTGATGTTATTTGATACCTGGGGCGGCTTATTAACGCCAGCGCATTATGAATTATTTTCGTTAAGCAGCATGCAAAAAGTGGTTGCCAATTTAAAATCAGATCCCAGCACAGCCCACATACCGATTATTTTATTTAGTAAGGGTGCTGCCATTCATTTAGAGGCTATGGCACAAAGCGGTGCCGATGCATTAGGCGTAGATTGGACTGTCGCTTTAAGCGCGGCGCGTGAACGCGTGGGGGCGACAATATGTTTACAGGGCAATTTAGATCCGGCTTTATTGTTTTCTACACCGCAAAAAATACGCCTGGCTGTCAAAAATTTATTAGATGAGTGGGGTTCGCACCCAGGATTAATTGTTAATTTAGGCCATGGTATAGAGCAAGATACGCCTATAGAAAATGTGCAGGCCTTGGTTTCTGCGGTGCATGAGAAGCGGGGATAAATCCTACCGGGGTCTGAAAAAGGCAGGATTTATACAAAAACTCCCCTAGGGGACTGTTTTTTTTGAAAAAAAAGACACGCCCCTTGGCTAAAAGCCAGCATTTAGGGGCTATTTTCTTTGACGGATCTGTAAATGTAGCGTATTCTATAGTGAGCAGTTTGTGGAGAGGTGGCTGAGTGGCTGAAGGCGGCGGTCTTGAAAACCGTTGAGGGGTAACCCCCCTCCCAGGGTTCGAATCCCTGCCTCTCCGCCATCATTATGATTTTAAAGGGAAGGGGCGCGTTCATGATAACTAAAAAAGCAATTAAAGTATTAATCGTAGACGATCACGGATTGATTCGTTCTGGTCTAAAGACGCTGTTAGACAGTGCTGAAGATATAGAGGTCATTGGCGATGTGGGCACCGGTGAAGATGCCATTGAATTTACGAAAGAACATCAGCCCAATGTCATAGTAATGGATATTCGTATGCCCGGCATTGGTGGCTTGGAAGCAACGCGTAAAATTGCGCACGCATTTCCTGAAAGCCGTATCCTCGCGCTAAGCTCTTGTGATGAGGAGCCGTTTCCCTCTGCTTTATTGGAAGTGGGCGCGACTGGTTTTTTAGGCAAGGGTCGTAGCGATGCTGAAATGTTAACAGCGGTACGTGCTGTGGCATCGGGCCAACAATATTTAAGCCTAGAAACGGCACAAGCGATTGAGGAACGAATGAGGGCTCCTGAAGGAGGATCGCCGTTTAATACCTTGTCCATCAAAGAATTGCAGGTGGCGTTAATGCTGATCGGCGGCAAAAAAAACAAACATATCGCGGATAAAATGTACATAGAACCAAAGACGGTCTCCACGTATCGTTCTCGCATTTACAAAAAAATGCTCATTACAACCGATGTAGAGCTGACGCTATTAGCGCTGCGCCATGGTATTGTGGATGACATCCAATTAGCAGAAGAATAATTTTTTAAAATGGTACCTATTGAATAACAATCAGTCTACTTGGGTTGATTCCGAAAACAACCGCAGCGCTTTTCTTTCTCATATGACAACGCAACCTGGCGTGTATCGCATGTTAAGCGATAGTAGTGAAGTGTTGTATGTGGGTAAAGCCTACAATCTACAAAAACGATTACACAGTTATTTTCAAAAAAATAATTTAGCGCGTAAAACAGCCTTATTAATGACTCAAGTGCAGCGCATTGAAGTGACGGTAACCCGTACTGAAAACGAAGCGCTTATCCTAGAAAACACCCTGATAAAACAGCATAAACCGCGCTACAATGTTTTGCTACGCGACGACAAAAGTTATCCCTATATTATTTTAGATGAAACATCGGCATTTCCACGTTTAAGTTTGCTTAGAAGCAAGAAGAAAATAGAAGGCCGTTATTTCGGCCCTTATCCTAGCGTAGATGCAGCGCGCGAAACCTTACAGTTTTTGCAAAAATTATTTGGCATCAGACAATGCAGCGAATCGTTTTTTAAACATCGTAAGAGGCCTTGTTTGCAATATCAAATTAAACGCTGTAGTGGGCCTTGCGTGGGTTTAATTGATGCAGCCCCGTATCGGCAGGCCTTAGACTATGCGCTGTTATTTTTGCAGGGGAAAAATACGGCTATCGTCGATGCTTTAGCAACACAAATGCAGGCCGCAAGTGCAGCACTGGAATATGAGAAAGCCGCAAAATTACGCGATCGTATTCAATTACTGCATAAAACCCAAGAGCAGCAACACGTTATCTCTGGGGATGCCAATTGTGATGTTTTGGGGCTTGCAGAAAAAGATCGGCATGTGTGTGTGGCTGTTTTATCAATACGTCAAGGGCAATTGTTAGCCAGCCAATCCTATTTTCCTAGTGTTCCTTTCGAAACGGATGCAACGGAAATAATAGAATCTTTTATCAGCCAATATTATGCTAGCGATAGGCCGCAGGCATTGTCATCATATGACGAAATTTTAGTGCCCATGTTGTTACACAATACGACTGCATTAAGTGCTTTTTTACGCGAGCAGCATCAGGTAGGCATCGCTATCAAAAAACCACAGCGCGGGGTTAAACTAAAATGGTTATCGATGGCCGAAGACAATGCGAAGGTCGCATTGCAGCAGCACACGAATCATTCACAACGCTTGCTAGAGCAATTGGCTGCGGTATCGACCCTACTGAATACGTCAAAGGTCATAGGGCGTATTGAATGCTTTGATATCAGCCATAGCAGCGGTGAGGCGACGGTAGCGTCTTGCGTGGTGTTTGATACACAAGGTGCGTGCGTGCGAGATTACAGACGCTACCACATTAAGGATATTAGCCCCGGCGATGATTATGCGGCCTTAAAGCAGGCCGTGTCGCGGCATTTTAGTACTATTTTAGAGCAGAAATTACCATTGCCCGATTTACTCTTGATTGATGGCGGTAAAGGGCAATTATCGGCTGTGCATTCGGTCTTAACGGAGCTTTCCCTGCAATCGCTGTTGTTACTGGGGATTGCTAAAGGAAAGGGGCGTAAACCCGGCTTAGAAACCCTATTTTTATCCGGTCAAACGCAGGGAATACATTGTTCTTCGGATGCAATCGAGTTACACTTATTGCAACAAGTTCGCGATGAAGCGCACCGTTTTGCCATTACGGGGCATCGTAAACTGCGCGACAAACGCCGTGTGCGTTCTAATTTAGAGACGATTGCGGGCATAGGGCCGAAGCGGCGTCAGCGCTTATTAGAACATTTTGGTGGGTGGCAAGAATTAAAACGTGCGCATCCGGATGAATTGAGGAAAGTGCCGGGAATAAGCCCCTTATTGGCACAGCGAATTTACGATAATTTACACCCATAAAAAGGAAAAGGAAATGGCAATGAGAATGACAATCCCAAATATGTTGACTTTATTCCGTATTTTTTTAGTTCCTTTATTTATGATTTTATTTTATCTACCTTTTCCAAGTTTATCTTTACTGACGGCGAGCATTTTTGCTTTTGCCGCAATAACCGACTGGCTGGATGGTTATTTGGCGCGCAATCTTTCTCAAAGTACGCGTTTGGGTGCTTTTTTGGACCCTGTGGCGGACAAATTAGTCGTGGTAATGGCCTTGGTATTGTTGGTGGGGGAACACGCTTTTTCTTGGTTGGCTATTCCTGCCGCCATTATCATTTGCCGCGAAATTGTCGTGTCGGCATTACGGGAATGGATGGCTGAATTAGGGCAAAGAACATCGATAGCTGTTTCTTATTTAGCAAAAATTAAAACCTTCGTGCAAATGCTGGCTATTTTCTTGCTGCTTATTGGGCGCGTAGAAACTTTATCTTTTGCAAAATGGTTTTCCTTTGCGGGGTATATGGGTCTGTACGTTGCCGCGATCTTAACGGTTTGGACTATGTTCATTTATCTGCGTGCCGCGTGGGGTGAATTTCTAAAGGCCGGATGAAACGAGAGAATTATAATAGAGGGGGTGGTTATAAATGAAAAATAATACGTGCAAGCAATGGCTCATATTCATGTTGGTTATTGTATTGGTCGTGCTAGCAGCGCATTATTTGAAGAGCCTTAGCACTGTATTGTGGACTTCTTACCAATGGGTGCATGCAGTATTAGCGCCTTTGTTTTCGGGTCGCGGTGTGGGGCCTATCATTTTAGGGGTGCTGAGTTTAGGTCTGGTGCCAGTGGTCATCGGTGCTATACCTGCTGGGGTTTATTGGATATTGACGAAAAAACAATTTCCTTATTTTTGGCCATTGGTGTGGGCGGTATTATTGGTATTAGCCACTTTACTGATGGGCCATGTATAGAAAATGACTTTCGACGATATTGCCACTGCCTTAACCCATACCATTGCCGTCATTAAGATGAATATGCTCTTGCCCGCGTTGATCGTCGCCTTTTTGTGGTGTATTAATAGTATTAATTGGATGAATGGTGGATTTTTACGGGTGCTGGGGGTTTATCCACGGCATTTGGCGGGAGTTCCCGGTATTTTTTTAAGCCCATTTATACACGCCAATGCCGAGCATTTATTTTTTAACAGCATTCCTTTATTTTTATTAATGGCATTTTTACTGTCAATGGTCGGTGGAATTTACTTCAGCGAGATTTCCGCATGGATTATCATCCTCAGCGGCACTTTAACCTGGCTAGTGGGGCGTAAAGCGATACATGTGGGGGCGAGCGGCGTCGTTATGGGCTATTGGGCCTATATTATAGCCTATACATGGAATCACCCGTCCTTAATGGCGGTTATCATGTGCCTTATTATGTTGTATTATTTAGCCGGTTTGTTTTTCAGCTTATTTCCCAGCGCAGAAAAAGTATCCTGGGAAGGGCATTGTTGCGGTGCTGCGGCGGGCATTATAGTGGCGTATTTTTTTTAGTGGATCTCATAAAGGAGCCGCCATGCGCTTAGCCTTATCCTTAGAATACGATGGTTCTCAGTACTGGGGCTGGCAACGACAAACTACGGCTTTAAGTGTGCAAGCGGCTGTAGAGCAAGCCTTAAGTCGTGTGGCAGCAGAACCCATACGCGTATTTTGTGCGGGTCGTACCGATAGGGGCGTGCATGCGACTACCCAGGTTATTCATTTTGATACCAATAGCGTGCGTGTAGATCGTGCCTGGATAGTTGGCGCTAATAGCTATTTACCTAAAGACATACGCTTGCATTGGGTGCAGGAAGTGCCCAAAGATTTTCATGCGCGCTTTAGCGCGTATAGCCGTCGCTATTGTTACGTATTGCAGGTTAGTCCTATTTCTCCAGCTATTTTAGCGCCCTATGTAAGTTGGCGTTATGGTGAGGATTTAAATGTAGAGGCGATGGCTAAGGCGTGCGAATTATTATTAGGACAACATGATTTCTCATCCTTCAGAGCGGCTGAATGTCAGGCTAAGACCCCTATACGCACCATTAGTACCTGTACCATAGACAGACAAGATAACTTGTTTGTATTCGAAATAGAGGCCGATGGTTTTTTACACCACATGGTGCGCAACATCATGGGTGTTTTAATCGAGATAGGTTTGGGCAAACGGCCCGTGAGCTGGATGAATGAGGTGTTAAGCGCGTGTGATAGACGCGTGGCGGCCATGACGGCACCAGCGAATGGACTCTATTTAATGCATATAGGATATCCACAACGCTTTTATTTGCCAGTAACTGTGCGTAAGCCGCTATTTTTGAGCTAAACCGAAGATATCGATACTTTGAAAAGGCCGTGTTTCAGCGTATACTTTACTTGCCGAGGAAATGAATATTATGATATTAATTAAGTGGTTATAGGCTGATTTCAAAAACACCGTGTTCACCTCAGTTGAACCAGGCCGTAAACACGATATTTGGAAAAAGCCTGGCTGTGCACCAATACCAGTACCTCGCCATAAAGGGGATATTCCAAAAGGTACATTGAACAGTATCTTAAAAGCAGCAAGGTTAAATGTAACAGAAAATTGAAGGCGATAAGAAGGGTAGAAGTATGAAGCACTATTACGCTATTTTTAAGAAAACCTCCGAGGCAGTTGAGGTTGAATTCCCTGATTTAGAGGGTTGTGTTACTTTTGGTAAAGACGGGGAAGAGGCCCTTGAAAACGCAGAAGATGTGTTGTCTGCATGGCTATCGCACGCGGAACAACAAGATATTAAAGAGCCGTCTAAGCATGATGATCTTATTCATTTATCAAAAAATCTCGTGCCAATTGGTGTAAATGAAAAAATTATAGACTTTTATACAGAATTAAAACGGTTCAAGGTTATTTTCCCTAAAAAAACGCTGGAATCTATAGACAAGGCTATAAAAAAGATAGGCTTGAAAAGATCGATCTTTCTTCAAAAAGCAGCGGAAGAGTATTTACATTCTCATGGCTAATAGAACAGATATCTAGAAGCATATAAGTGGCCTTATCGGGACTAAAGAAGCAGACCATTTTTTAATCAAAAAGTTTGTGATTATAATTCTTATCACCCTTATCTGCCGTAAATTTTATGCTTACTCTATTCTTTGGGATATATTTTCTGGCGTAAGGCGGCTATAATTTCTACGGCAAGCCCGAGTTTTTCATGGATGACCGCATTACTTTCTCCGGCCTGGATCAGATCTGCTGCTTCTAAAGTCAGTGTTATACCCTTAGCTTCACCTTCAGCTTTACCTTCAGAGAACTTGTCATTCATCAGCATTCTTTCAGTTCGGATGGCATCCCAATTTCTAGCATAGGCTTCAAGTTCTTCCGGCGTATAAGCGGCTTCTTCTGTTAAAGCCAAGGCTTCCTT
>VFJV01000019.1 GCA_009885895.1 Gammaproteobacteria bacterium | reverse complement strand
GATGTGCCCGTTGCTAGAAATAGGGCGCAGTAGCTATTACGAATGGCTAGAATGGCAACCCTCAGCAAGGCAATTAGAAAGACAGCGTTTAGAAAAAAGAATTAAGGAGGTTTTCATGGAAAGTCGTTGTACCTATGGCCCCTGCTGTATTTGAAGAGCGTAGCGTAAATGGTTAAAAAAAGTGTCCGGAAAGGGGTTGACACATTAAATAGTGGTAGCAGCAGCTCATCGCACTCAAGCTTCTCTTCATCCCTCGGCTCTGGCATGGGCTTTTTTCCACCTTTTTGATTTTATTATGTTTTACTAGAAAAAGAGAAAACAGTTTGATTTTGTGAACCCATTGAGCCCTTTATGAATCCTTTATTTTTAATTATTGGCTCTAGTTGATTAATATACAGGTAAGCGCTAATTTTTTAATACTTTCAATCATTATCAACAATGATTCTATCGACTTTTTCACTGTAACCGTATAAACATTATACATTAGCTTGAAAAATTGCTGACTTTATGGTATATTTTATATATTGTTATTCATTTATTAGATGAATTATTAAATATGAATTATACCAAAAATGCACATTTTTCGGGTTTAGGGCAGCAAGAGCGGCAGCGCTTAGCTCAGCTTTTGCGCAATGCTAAAGGCCTTATTACAGTATCACAGGCAGCCGAGGTTTGGGCATTAAGCTCGCCACAGGCAGCTAAAATATTGGCTTTGTATAATGAAAAAGGCTGGTTCAAACGCATTAAGCGTGGTGCTTATATAGCAGTTCCTCTTAGTTCCCAAACTAGCGATATAGTGCCAGAAGAATCCTTTGTCGTCGCAACTGAGTTGTTTTCTCCCTGCTATATCGGTGGCGTTAATGCAGCAAATTATTGGGGCTTAACCGAGCAGATTTTCATCGATATCACCGTGATAACAAGCAAGTTAGTTATAGATAGAATGCAACATATTGCTGGAACGCAATATAGGCTTCACACTCTAAAGCCGGCAGCATTTTATGGGCTAAAAACAGTCTGGTTTGGCAATAATCAGGTAAAAATCTCAGATCCAAGTAAAACTATTGTGGATATGTTGATGTTTCCGCAATTTTTTGGTGGTATCCGGTTTATAAATGACGTATTAATACAGTATCTTCAATCGGAGCATAAAGCCATCGAGCTATTGATTGATTATCTTAGAAAAGCAAATAGTGGCGCGGCATTAAAACGATTAGGCTTTTTATTGGAGATGAATGCGTGCAAAGAACCAGAACTCATCGCCTATTGCCAAATGAATCTCACACAGGGCTATGCTAAACTAAACCCTTCACAAAAGTGTCAGCGGCTTATTCGTAAATGGCGTATAGGACTCCCAGAAAGTTGGAAGGAAAAATTTGATGATAGATAAACAAGACGTTATGGAGCATGCAAGGCTGTTTAATTTATCGCCTAATACGATAGAGAAAGACTATGTGTTGAATTGGCTATTAGCTGGAATCGCAGAATCTGTTGAACTAAAACAGCAATGGATTTTTAAAGGCGGAACCTGTTTGAAAAAATGCTATTTTAAAGAATATCGTTTTTCTGAAGACCTGGATTTTACGATTACTAACCCCTCACATTTAAATGAGGAATTTTTACGCGCCATTTTCTATAAAATAGCAGAAAACATCCATGAATATTCCGGCATTGAAATTCCAAAAGAAAAGATAGCATTTGAAGTATACAAAAATACCCGAGGCCAGCTATCCGTACAGGGTAAAATAGCGTATAGAGGTCCAATGGGCAGACGTAGCTCTGAACCAACAGTAAAACTAGATTTGAATTGGGATGAAATAGTGGTGGGGCCGCCTGTATTAAAAGAGATCCATCATCCATATAGCGATCAAGCATTTAATAAAGTTAAAGTACTAACCTACTCTATTGAGGAAATCTTTGCAGAAAAATTGCGCGCACTAGCTCAAAGAACAAGCCCGGTGACTGTCAGGATAGTTGTCGCGTGAAGCAAAGCAAAGTTACTTTACTGTCCGCATGATATATCCGCCCAAAAAATAAAGCAAGCGATTTTGTAAAAATGGGTGT
>VFJV01000089.1 GCA_009885895.1 Gammaproteobacteria bacterium | reverse complement strand
ATCCAAAGCGTACCCATTAAAGACATCTTCCTATATCCTTTGGCTCGAAATTTTAGGGTCTTATTGAAAACCTAAGCTTTTCTCCTGCCGAGGTTAGACGAATATTTACCCCTCATAAGAGGTAATTCTTTGATATTTAAAGGAAAAATTTGATTAATTTTAAAGCATCACTTTAAATTAAGCAGATTTTTATACGGCTTTCTTTACAAAAACCAGGTTTATTTTGCACCTATTTTACCCAAAATAGTGCTTATGGGGGGCAGTAACACGATACCCGGCTTATAGCGTAGAATACATAAAAGGGGTAAATATGTCACTCGACCCATTCTTTTATGGCTGTCTCTTAAAATAACTTAAACATGTGTTAGAAACAAGCGCCACAACGGAAAGAGACGTAGCAACCGTAGAATAAAAGAAACCGGACTGATAATTTTCGGTCATTTGCGCGCGAGTTGATTCTAATTCCTCTTTAAGTTCTTTTATTTCTTGATGTAAATTACGAGCAGAAGATTTATATTTAATCATGAACTTAACCTGAACATTTCTGGGGCGTGTTTCTTTGTCCCCACCCGTTAAAATATGATTATGTTCACCAGCTGATTCTAATTCATGGGTATGTGATTGTGCTTGCTGAGTAGTATGTGTATGAGCCCCGGAAGAATTAATTTTATGCTCATGTTTCCCTGTAATTTGCATTGTGTGTTCATGACTCCCACCACTATTAATGGGATGTGTATGTGAACCTTCATTACTCATAGTATGAGCATGCTCTCCACTATCATGAATGCCATGCCTATGTAGCCCAGCTTTACTTGTGTCGGTTTCTCGGTCATTATACTCAGCTCTATTCGGATCCCCGCCTTTTACCTGAAATCCCAGAGTATATTTATATTTGTGAGTATGTTCTCCTGACTCATCCATTGCATGTGAGTGTTGACCTGAGTTATAAATAGTATGTGAGTGCCTGCCTTTACTGTACATCGTATGGGTGTGACCATCTACACCATCAATCTTATGCCTATGATCACCTGCGCTAGTAGTAATATGCTCATGTGCACCGGATGCATCAATAGCATGAGTATGTTCACCAGATGACTTAGCACTATGAGTATGTTTTCCAGCAAATTCCACTTGAAACGGTGAATGTGGCATACGTGTGCTATCTTCCTGTATAGAGCCTAAAAGTGGCATTTGTTCATTTTCATCAACAGCCTGTTCCCAACCCCTTAAGAAATGGCCACGGTAATCTGGCACTTTAAAAAATTCATTTCCCTTATCATCAATACGGTATCCATAACGCTTCCCAATCACAGCATACAAATCTTGAAAATCCGCAACAGAATATTCCCGACCATCGCACTCTGTAAAATCTTCTGGCGCAACGTGGCTGGGGAAAGCAATCACCGTACCAATAGGTACAGAGCCATCTGATTCTATTTTAGAAAGCGGTAATAGCCCAAAATAATCTAATATTTTATTTTCATCTCTCTCGATTAACGCTTGTCTTACTAAAAGATTGGGAATAACATCAAGAATAGGTTGTGTATAATCCTGTACATAAGAGTTAAACCATCCGTTAACCTGCTTAAAAAGTTTTGGGTCATTTAATGCGACCATACCAATAATTAGCTCTAATTGATTTCTGCTGTTTTTTAATTGTGTTAGGTTATTAACATAGCGCATTAAATCTGTATAAAGCTGCGCTTTATCTTGTGGTTCTAAGTGATTTTGTTCTTCAACGTACGCTAATAAGTGTTCAAGGCTAATTTCTGGATTATCTCGAACATGAGTACTTATTTTATAACGAATAGCTCCTAGCTCGGTCTGCCCCCAAAGTTGGGACTTGGCTTCTTCTATAAAACCTGCAGCGATGGATTCCGCACCTAATCTAAATAATCTTGGCATTTCATAAGATATAGCGCGATATTCATTCCCAGCATGAGTAATGATACTGCGTAATTCAAGCCCTACAGTATTGGCAACATGATTGGCCACTTTCCCCGCTCCTTGAATAGTTAACCGTGCTTCCATTCCTGCAGTTTCTAGCGTTATTTGGCTATTTTCCATCATTCCCTTCAATACATGATCGGCAGAAAACCGAAATTCTTCACTAACTTTGGTGATAAACAAACGTCCTTCTTTGCCCATATTTATCACCAATTCATTGGAACTCTTCCCTGCTTTTTCAATAACTCCTTCCAGCACTTTTCCAGTTTCTTGGACAGTAAGACGGGCCTCTAAACCAGTTTCTCTAATGACTAACCGTGCTTCTTTGCCAACAACTTCAGTAGTCATGCGGGCTTCTTGCCCTGCTATATGAAGAATCAACTCTGTGCCAGCAATAGTTTTTTTCAATACGTCATCTGCCGTAACTCGAAATTCTTCACCTGCTTTCTCTATCAGTAGTTTCCCTTCCTTCCCAAAATTAGCTATAAGCTTGTTGCCCTCGTTTCCAGCAGTTTCAATAGTAGCCCTGGCTTCTATTCCTGCTTCTCTTACTGTTAGGCGTACTTCTTTACCTACTTCCCATACTACTTGTTTGCTCTCCTGGCCAGCTTTTTCCATTAATTCTTTAATGGAATCATTTGGCATAAAATAGTCTGCTGGAGAAAAAATAGCTTTTAACGTATTTCCTAATAAACCAGCTCCCTTAAATGGGCTCCAAGCAGCTTCAGCCATTGGGAAAGAGAACCAAGTTGCTTTCTTACTACTTTCGTTTATTTGTTTTTCTGCCAAAATGCCTAGCTGTTTTTCCCATTCATCCAAAATAGAAGCAAATTTCTCTTCTTTTGCCCATTCTGCTTGAATTTGTAAACTATGTAATTCTTTTTTCCATTTTTCTGGGGGAAGTTCTCCCGATTTAATAAGAACTAGGCCATGACGTAAATAGATTCCCAATATCTCATAAGCTTCAGCTTCTATTATATTTTCGCCAACTAAAGCTTCAGCAAAAAGTTGCCTTAAACCTTGTTCATTTGCACGCATTGCTGCTCGGCGCTCAGAAAAACTGGGTGTTGGAATTATTTCGGCACCAATATTTGCCAATTTTTCTCCAGTCCAGCCTAAAAAATCACCAATATAACCGCTGAATATCCATTCGACAACCTCAGAGCTTGCACTAGGCTGTGTCAGGGGAGGTAAAGGGAGTAGTTCTGTTTGTTTATTCTCACGTAAACCATGAAAAACATGTACAGTTTGATTTGAAAAAAAACTATTAGTAGAAACAAGCGCTGAATTATTGGGATTATATCTTGTTAAATGCGGCATTATACATTACTCCATTAATTAAATATTGTTAATTAGCAACTATTTTATATCTTTAAAATAAACTCTCCTTTTATGGAAAGCGTTAAACCGGTGACTGTCAGGATAGTTGTCGCGTGAAGCAAAGCAAAGTTACTTTACTGTCCGCATGATATATCCGCCCAAAAAATAAAGCAAGCGATTTTGTAAAAATGGGTGT
>VFJV01000127.1 GCA_009885895.1 Gammaproteobacteria bacterium | reverse complement strand
TGGCTGGTGCCTCGGGTTCTAATGCGGTGTTAGTGTCGGCTTCTACCACCGTTAGTTGCTGTATTTTGGGTCTCCAGCGTAAAAATAATGCACCGGCTGTTATGCCAATTCCTAGCGTATATCCCGCACCTATTCCATCAATACCCATGGGCGTTTCAAATCCTAGGATAGCGGCCAAGCCAATACCGCTAGACAGGCCCAAAAGAGCGATAATACTAGGCACTAAAAGATCGTTAAGAGATCTGCATTGTTGAAGTAAATTAAAACGCACACAATCTAAAATAACGCCCAAAGACATAATGGGAACTAAACTGCGTAAAATACTTGCCGCATCATCAGAAACGCCACCCGATAGTGCTTCTAAGGCTTTAGGATATACCGCAAAAAGCAAAGGCAAAGGGCTAATATAAACGAGGCTGGTTAAAATACCATACATCGCTATTTTTTGTGCGTCATCCCATTTTTCCGCACCCAATTTTCTACTCAACTCTTGAGCACAGGTGAAACTAAACGCAGCTAAGAAAATAAATTCAAAATAAATAAATTGCATACAAGAAGCCATCGCCGCTTGTTGTTTCGTGCCTAATAAGCCGCTAAAAATAACCACCGAAAGGGTCAATGCCAATTCAATTGACATCGTAAATGTATTGATACCACCATTACTTAGCATCATTTTCAACTCATCCCAATTCCTGCGTATTTTCTCGGTTGAAATGCTATAGAAATCAAACTGCCTACACTCTTTACCAAATTTGACGAAAAGGCCATAAGCCAGGCCAGTCAAATAAGATTCCAGCACAAAACCTAATGCAACACCCGTTTGCTTCATTCTAGGAAATTGTATAGGGCCGATTTTAACGCCAAAACCCAGAAGCATTGATAGTGCGGTGCCTACAGAAAGGCCGCTTAACCCCATCCACATAGCGGGTTTAGCCTTGCCAAAGCTAAATATAATCTGCTCTAAATTTACCTTTAACATCAATCCCGGCAATCCAAATGCAAAAGGCCTTAAAAATTTTTGTGCCGACTGTGTGACATCGCTATTTTGATGAAAAACAGAGGTTAATATAGAGCTGGAATAATAAAATATTAACATGGCAGGCACAGTAGTGGCCGAGCCTAGCAAAAATGAATTCACAGTGACACTTTCGATTTTCTCTTTTTCACAACTTATATCGTACAGTTCCATTTCAGTGCTATTTTCTTCGTTTTCTAGTCTTTTTTCTTCTTTTTTCCACCTGCCGATTTTTTTACTCAAATCATTGGATATAATAACCAGTGGGGCAAGAGCAAGTGCACAGACCGTATTCATCATGGTGGAAACTAAGCTAGCCGCCGCAGTATCTTCATCAGACTCACTCAAAATCTGCAACAGAAGAACGGCTAAAAAAACCTCAAAGCTAAAAGCAAAAGACAGGCTCATAGGAATAGCAATGCCAGATATTCTTTTAAAGACATCTACGAATGAAAGCGAAGGATCATTGTCAGTCATCGGATTTTCAATATAGGTAGAATTAATTGAACCATAACCTTGACTCACTGGGGCAATGTAGGGTAACAGTAGATTGGAACCTTCAGTCTCCGCTTGGGATTGAATGTTCATACTAAAGTCGTTGTATTCTGCACTCATTTTTTAAACTCCTTATTTAAGACGGGTTATTTTATGGCTAGAGTAGAGGAGCCTGTGTCTACACACATTGTTTGCTCAGCTCCACTAACTGTTGTTCTGGGAGATGAAAAAAAAGAAGCAAAACAATTCCACAAACCACCGCTGGCTGGTGCCTCGGGTTCTAATGCGGTGTTAGTGTCGGCTTCTACCACCGTTAGTTGCTGTATTTTGGGTCTCCAGCGTAAAAATAATGCAGTAGCGGTTACCCCAACGCCAAAGGTGTATCCCGCTGCTATCCCATCAATACCCATGAGGGTTTCAAATCCCAAAATAGCGGCCATGGCAATGCCGCTGGACATACCCAAAAGAGCAATGATACTGGGGATCAAAAGATCATTAAGAGGTCTAGATTGTTGCAGTAAATTATGACGCGCCGCATCTAAAATAACCCCTACAGACATAATAGGAACTAAGCTACGCAAAATATTTGAAATATCCTCTGAAACACCACCTGAGAGCGCTTCTAAAGATTTAGGATACACCGCAAAAAGAAAAGGAATAGGGATAAGATAAACTAAGCTCGTTAAAAGGCCGTATCGCGCTATTGCTTTTGCCTTTCTGGCTTGTTCAGCACCTAATTGTCTACTCAACTCTTGAGCACAGCTGAAACTAAATGCGGCAATCATAATAAATTCGAAATAGATAAATTGCATACAGTAGGCCATGGCGGCTTGTTGTTTAGTGCCTAAGATACCGCTAAAAATGACTATAGCTAAGGTCAAGGAAAGCTCAATTACGGCAGAAAAAGTATTTGTTCCACCCTTGCGTAGTATTTCCTTTAAACCGTCAAAATTCCTCTTCAGTTTCCCAATTGACACCGCATAAAAATCAAATTCCCTGCAATTTTTACCGAACTTAACAAAAAGACCATAAGCCAAAGCGGTTAGGTACGTTTCAAGCACAAAGCCTAAGGCAACACCCACTTGGTTCATTTTAGGAAACTGTATGGAGCCTACGTCAATACCAAAACCCAATAGTACAGATAAGGTTGCGCCTATAGAAAAACTAGTCAGGGCCATATACATAGCAGGACGAGTGTTTCCGAAACTAAATATAATTTGCTCCAAGCACATTTTTGCCATGAGTCCCGGAACGGCAAACGAAAAGGGTCTTAAAAATTTTTGAGCCGAATGCGCAACCACACTATCTTGACGAAAAACAGAGGTTAATATAGAGCTGGAATTATAAAGTATTACAGTGGCAGGAACCATGAGCACAGAAGCCAGCAGGAAGGAATTAATACTCACCGCTTCAATTTCCTCTTTTTCTTGACTTATATCATATATTTCAATACTATTAACAGGCCCTATTTCCTCCCCCTCATCTTCTTTCTTTTTTTCTTTATACCATTTCCCAAGTTTGCCACTTAAATTATTTGATACAATCACGAACGGAGACAAAGCCAGTCCACAGACTGTACTTACCATCGTCGATACCAAGCCCGCTGCGGCTATCTCCTCATCGGTTTCACTAAGGCGTTGCAATAGAAATACCGTTAAGAACACTTCAAAGCTATACGCAAAAGACAAGCCCATAGGAATAGCAATTCCAGATATTTCTTTAAAAACATCAAAGAACGAAGCAGATGATTCATGTTCACTCAATAAGGACCTTTCATCATCAGATTGCAGATCTACATAAACATTATTCGTTGAACTCATTTTTAATATCCCTGTTAATTAAATATTATATACCCATTCCACTTCAGGATGCGAATTGTTCCGTTAGGGGCAACCCCCTGTGGTTGTGCCCCTCTAGGGCAGGCACGGGGGCCTGCCCCTACGCGCAATCTCGCATCTTCATTGGCGATTAGGGTATAGAACCCCCTTATGCGGCTCTATTCATTTGAATGAGCACATTCAAGGCCAATCGTTGCGGCTTCGAATTGCACCTCTAGATAGGAAACGTAATCCTCACCTGAGCGCTTTAAACTGATCTATAAATA
>VFJV01000169.1 GCA_009885895.1 Gammaproteobacteria bacterium | reverse complement strand
CAATGCGGTATAATGTGCATAGCTTGTCCTTATTGAGTGTAAGGTTCAAGTTAGCCCTTTTGGTGTGTTCTTAGCATACCAGAGGGGCGACTGAACAATTTGCAGCGTTGAGCCTTCGTTTTAAAGCTAAGGGCTCAGCGTTGCGCCTTTGTGTTTGGCCTTAAAAAAGACCCCACACGTACTACCCAAGGTGTAAACACCTAGAGTCGCTACTATCATACCAAAAATAAAACATAAGTAAAAGATAAATAGGTGCTTTTTTGAAAGTTTTTTTAAAAAAGAAAAAGGCCTTGCGGGGCAATGCTCTGTGCAGGTAATGTACTCTTTAGATGCTAGTCCTTGCCAATGGAGAGTGCCCTAGCGTGTAGAGAGGGCGGTTATAAACCGCCCTGGGGAGTGCTGCTAGTTAAGGCCGTTATTTTTTGAGGGGGTGTTGTCTTCGTTTTGAATGGATTTTTGAATGAAGAAAAGAAGCTAGACGAAGAGCTGCTAGGCGAAAAGTTGCTAGACGAAGAGCTGCTAGAAGAGCTGCTAGACGAAGAGCTGCTAGACGAAGAGTTGCTAGACGAAGAGCTGCTAGACGAAGAGCTGCTAGACGAAGAGCTGCTAAGCGAAGAGCTAAGCGAAGAGCTGCTAGACGGAGTCGCGTCCGCTGCTGCGCTGCATATAGCGGCTTTTAGCTCGGAATTTAGATCTTGGTTCAATAATTGATCTAAGGTGTATTGAGCTCCATCTAATGTTATCTTCCCATCAACAGTTTTTTTCGTAAACATCGCCTTTAAAAATTCTGCTTTTAAAGATTCATCGTCATCAGCCCAGAGTACAGTTAAATATTGTTCTTGTTCTTTAACGTCGGCCCCGTTGCAGAAGGCCTTAAAAGTTTTCCATATGGCCGTATCTTGACTTCTATCTTCATATTTTTGAAGCAGCGGCACAATTTTTTTAGCTAACAGTGCAGTACAATAGTCCGCTTCAATTTTAGCACGATCACCTTCCTCATCGTCAGGCAATTGAACCTTAAAAACGAAAACATTACTGCGGCTAACGGCGCATGCTTTTTGTGCCGCACTCACAGTCGCCGCTATAGCATTACCACGTTCGCCGCTTACTTTTACGCTCGTTGTACTATCATCTTCTTTTATAAAAGCTGTTGTGGATATTGTTTTTTCAGCATTTTTTTCAGTGAAAGTAATGCTTTCCCCAGCCTTTTCTTCGATGTAAATTGTATTTTTATCTTTAGCATAGCTCTTTGGAAAGCTTTTTTGCAAGGAATCCAGATCAGTTTGATTGCGCTGTTTCTTGCGCGTATAAGAGTCTAAAATTCTTTTTGCGAGCGATTGTTCCTCAGATTCTTCTTCTTCTTTCTCTTCTTCTTTTCCTTCTTCTTCTTTTTCATTGACCCTGGGTTTAGAATAAACATGAGCCAACAAATAGGTCCGCATTTCACCAAAAGGCGCGCCGGTAGATGCTGCGACTTCTTCGCCTATTTCTTCTTCTTTCCCTACTTCTTCTTTTTGCTCTTCTTTTTGCTCTTCTTTTTGCTCTTCTTTTTGCTCTTCTTTTTGCTCTTCTTTTTGCTCTTCTTTT
>VFJV01000077.1 GCA_009885895.1 Gammaproteobacteria bacterium | reverse complement strand
GAAAACACGGCAAGGCGAAAGCACTGCAATGGCTTCTAACCCACTCGTTTTATGCTAAGGCATTAGCAGTAAGGCGAGTCACTAGTAATCAAGGTGGTAAAACACCTGGAGTTGATAACGTTGTATGGAAAACGCCAAAGCAAAAGTTGCAAGCAGCCTTATCATTAAAACGACAAGGTTACAAAACACAACCACTGAGAAGGATTTATATCCCAAAGAAGCAACCAGGAAAACTTCGCCCGCTTTCCATTCCGGTCATGCACTGTCGTGCACAACAAGCTCTTTACACATTAGCGCTTGAACCGATCGCAGAAATGATGGCGGATAAGAATTCCTATGGATTCAGGCTAAAAAGGTCTACTGCCGATGCACTAGGGCAATGCTTCATTGCATTGTCTCGAAGACATTCGCCGCAGTATATCCTTGAGGTGGACATTAAATCCTGCTTCGACAAAATATCTCATCCATGGCTGCTCGGAAACGCGCCCATGGATAAAAGGATGTTGGAGAAGTGGTTGAAAGCTGGCTACCTATACCAGGGCGAACTTCACTCTACTGAGGAAGGCACCCCGCAAGGCGGAGTCATTTAACCAACACTTTTGAATGTCACATTAAGCGGATTGGAGAATACCATCAAGGCAAACTTCAAGAGGCAAGATAAAATCAATGTCGTCATTTATGCCGATGATTTTATCATTACTGGTGCCACAAAAGAAGTGCTGGAAAACAGGGTAAAAACCCACCGTAGAGCGGTTTCTCAATGAGCGTGGACTGGAGCTCTCGCAAGAGAAAACCAGAATTACCCACATCAACGAGGGATTTGATTTTCTTGGCGTCAACACGCGTAAATACCGAAACGGTAAGCTTATCCAAAAGCCAACCAAAGAAGGTATTAAACGTTTTGTCCGAACGCTAAAGGAAACTATCCGCAAAAACCAAGCAGTTAGTACCGAAGTACTCATTCACCAATTAAACCCCAAGCTAACGGGGTGGTCGAATTATTACCGTCACTACTGCTCGAAAAGAACTTTTGGAGATGTAGCCAATAAACTTTTTGCTCTACTGTGGATGTGGGCGAAGAAACGACACAACCGCAAAGGGAATCTTTGGATTGTCAGGAAATATTTTCGAGCAAAAGGAAACAAGAACTGGCAATTTTCAACTAAGGTCGCGAACAAGAAAGGGAAAGTTGAATGGCTAGACCTGGTTGACATCAGCCATACTCCCATCAGACGGCATGTCAAAATTAAAGGCGATGCCACACCATTTGATCCAGCATATGAGGAATATTTCTGGGTGCGGCAAGCTCGCCGTAAAGCCAAGCGATTATTCTTTCCGTGCAAATCACAATGGTCACCCTGGTGGGAACTAAAATACAACGGTAGCTAGTGGAATGCTGGGCCATTATAGATGGCCTTATTAAGGCTTGAGCGTAGTGCTGGGAAACTAGCATGCTGCGTTCTTAGAGGGCTGGTCCTCGGTAACGAGGGCTGGCTACTCGACAATTTGGCAAACCAGCTTGAAAAAGGAGATGGAATAGGAAAAGACCTGAGTGCCGCCCTAAAGTGGTATAGCCTGCTTTCAGAAAAGGGCGACGAAAGGGCAAAGAGAAAGCAGCTGCAGCTGGAAGAAAAGCTGGCCATGATAGAGGGGGTCCATCCTGGGGTATAGAATATAGGGGTGATAAGAATTATAATCGCCCCTAAATGCATGGAGAAAATATGCGCTAATTTGATTTAAAAATGAGCTTTTTGGCCTGTCGGGCGCCCGTTATTTCTGGGTTTCTTGTCTTAGTCGCTCTATCTGCTCAGGGGTTAATCCG
>VFJV01000004.1 GCA_009885895.1 Gammaproteobacteria bacterium | reverse complement strand
TTTTTAAACTCAATAGTATATTGTGTTATCTTTCTTTTGACCATTTTATGGACTCCTCTTTCTCGAACTATTTTAACTTTTCTGTCCGGGAAAGTGTAGCCACATCAGACTCTGGATGTTACATTTAGGGAAGATGAATCGAGGATCAGAACCGAAGCCTCAGCAGAAAATTACGCCATCTTTAGGCATATTGCCCTCAATATCATTCGTAAAGATACCTTCAAGAAGGCAAGTGTCAAGCGAAAAAGACAAATGGCAGCTCTGGATGATGAATATAGGAGTGTTTTGGTCAAAGGATTAGCAATTTAGATGCAGTTGCCCTGAAGTGTGAATAGCGCGCTGGTTTTTTAGGTCCACTTTTATAGCATAAAGCCCCCAACGCCCTAGCCTTCTAAACCTTATCCCGACTAAATATACCCCAATAAAAGACCACGCATAAAACAAGTAAAATGAAATAAACCCAAAATAAAATAGCAACATTATCGAGATGAATAAGACTTAATATAAACGCGCAGAAGCTAGTCATAAGTGTATTAATAAGATACATCGTTGCGGTGGCACTGCCGGCAATGTCCCTAAATAAGGATAACGTTTTCCCCACAGACATCGGAAATAAAAGGCCTGTGGCAAAAAACATAATTCCGGATATAATCCCCAGCAAGACTATATTATTGTTTATAAAATAAGCAATCGCAATCCCCACACTGACTATTAATAAAAAAACATGAATGGAAATGAGGATTATTTTTTGCACCGCTAAATGGCGCAGTAAATATTGGCACATAAACGTTGCCGTTAAAAAAGTGAATCCCATATAAGTGCTAAATGTCCAAAAAACAGTGTCGAATGTCCCAGAGTGCTTTGCACTAAGAATGGACCGACCGTATTAAACGAAATAATCAACGAATAGACTATACCCGTTATTAAGCTTAAACCCATAAAGGTTTTATTTTTGCATAATCGCAGCATGTCTATTTTTATTTTTTTGAGCTTCAATGACTGCCGATTCAGATGTGTCTCAGGAATAACGATAAATAAAATAATTGAAAGAAAAAACAAAATAACCGCAAAAAATAAAAAGCACGCTTGCCAACCAAAATAAAATTGCAAGTAACCGCCGATTAAAGGCCCAACGATTGGCCCTAAACCAAACATCGTTCCCAATAAAACGCCCCATTTGACTAATTGTTCTTTTTCCAAGAGATCGGAAAAAATAGCGCGTATAACCACCGCCACAGCACCTATGCTTAATCCTTGTAAGAAACGTGCAAGCAGAACTACATCGATTTTAGCCCATAAAACAGGCATTAGACTTGCGCTTATAAAGAGGACTAACCCAATGCGTAATATTTTCTTTCGTCCTAGCGCATCGGTTAAAAACCCCGTCATAAAATTACCCAGCCCGTATCCTAATAGATACAGGCTAATAATGTTTTTTGCAGAACGGCTGCTTACGCCTAAGCCTTCGGCTATGGCGGGCAATGAGGGTGCAATTAAATCAACCGCCATACCGATGATAGGCATAACCAACAGTAAAGAAATTAAAATAATATTTATTTTAGGGGAATGATCTTTTAAAAAAAGCTTATTCATGTTTACTCCAAACGAGAATATCTACAATGTCATGCCCTTGCACCACGCCTCTATCTTCATACCGGGTCTTTGGCCTTTCTAAGGCATCCACACCGAATAATGGCTTTTCAAAGCTAAGCATTGGATACGATGCTAATACGGCTTTAACGGCCAAACAGTACTCCGCCCAATCACTGGCAAAGTGTAAAAAAGCACCTGCTTTCATATGCGGCAATAGCCGATCTAAAAAATCGCCTTGTAGTAAACGCCGTTTGTGATGCCGTTTTTTGGGCCAGGGATCGGGAAAAAAAATTTGCACCCCCGCTAAGCATTGCACTGGTAATTGCTCTTTTAGTAGCAACACTACATCGCCATAAGCAATGTGTACATTGGTCAATTTTTTTTCTTGCAATAACGTGGCTAAGCGGGCCGCACCCGGCATAAACACCTCGGCACCTAAAAAATGAAACTGGGGATATTGCTCGGCTTGCCAGGCTAAACTGTGTCCCATACCAAAGCCTATATCCAAAACCAATGGCTTATCCACCACCGCATCCTTGGACCACAGATACTGAGGCAATACCTCATCTACTGCGCGTTTTTGCGCCGGCGTCATACGCCCAGCGCAACGGGCAAAGCTTTTGATACGACGTGGCGGATAAGTGGATTGAGTCATAAGCCGGTCACAATGTCTTTGACCAATCCTGGCCCTTCATAAATTAATCCCGTGTATAATTGCAATAATTTGGCGCCTTTTGCGCATTTACGTTTGGCATCAGCCAAAGAAAATATACCCCCCACACCCACTAAGGGTATGGCCTCGCCTATGGCACTGTGAAATGCTGCCAGCACTGCATCGGCACTCTCGTTTAAGGCGCGGCCACTAATACCCCCAGCCTGATCGCGCCACTGTTCTGACACATTTGCGCGGTTTATAGTCGTGTTGGTGGCCACAACCGCGTCCATTTTTTGTGTGCAAAAAATATCTGCTAACACTTTAATCTCTTCAACATTAAGATCCGGCGCTACCTTAACCCATAAAGGCACATAACGATCGGCGCGATCGGCATAAGCACTTTGCGCCTTTTTTAGACCTTTTAGAAGATTGCGGCAATAGTCACTGTCTTGTAACTCACGCAAGCCTGGCATATTGGGGGAAGAAATATTAATAGTCACGTAATCACAAAAAGGAGCTACCCGCTCAAAACAATATAAATAGTCTTGCAGCGCGTCAACTAGGGACGTATCGGTATTTTTGCAGATATTAACGCCTACTATTTGACCGGCCGGCCTTTTTTTGAGGTTTTCCACCAGGTGATCCACGCCCAGATTGCAAAAGCCCATACGGTTTAATAACGATTGCTCGGCCTGCAAACGAAATAAGCGCGGTTTAAGGCGTCCGGGCTGAGCTTTAGGCGTGATACCACCCACCTCAATAAAGCCAAATCCCATATGAAATAAAGCCGGTAAATGCGCCGCATGATTGTCAAAACCCGCCGCTAAACCCACCGGATTGGGAAAAGATAGGCCTCCTAAGTGCTCTGGCCTTTGCAGCGCCCATTCAGGGTATTTATTGAATAATTTTGCCTGCAAGTCCAATAGACCCAATACCGCATGGTGAGCACTTTCGGGAGGGCACATAAATAGGAGTGGTCTTATCGCTCGGTACATTTTTTTCATTGTTAACCTTCTTTGTCTACAGTGAGCACTAGGCGTAGTGTTATCATTACCTAAGGTAATACGTCAACCCAGTAGAAATCATTTGCGCGTGAATAGCGGAAGTCTCTAATAAATAACTATAGAAAAAATCAGCGGTCATATTATCTGAAAGGGTGTAACCCGTTCCTACGCCCACTACTGGACGCAGCAAATTATGATGGTCGCTTGCGCCGTTACTCATCAAGTCTCCATTTTCTGCACGCAGATCGGTGCTAATTAAGGCCTCCCCTTCTTTTGCCAATAGACTTAAATGCGGTGTTAAGGAAAAACTTTGTCTGGCAATAGCTTCATAGGCATTACTTTTAGGCGCATGGCTGTAATTATTGTATTGTACATCGGTCATTTGGTGGATATCACCCAGTGTAAAGCGAGTATAACGCTCTTCGAAGGCAAAGTGATCGTTAAGACGATAACCCGCGTAAAGTTTACCCCCAGGATCATTATTGTCTGCAAAGTTTACTCCCATACCCATCACCTGAAACCTATCCCCCATAGCGTATAGTTTTGGATTTTGCATAAACAAATAATCTGCGGCATTTAAATGCATGGAATAATTGGCTTCGGTCCCTACATAAAGGCCGCTGTTTAACAGGGTTACTTTAGAGATAGCATTGGTAAATGGGGTTGTGTTTGCCCTTAAGAGTATGGGTATATCCGGATTAGCCGTAGGATGCGGCGACAATGAGGACAAAGCAGGAATAGAATAATACAGATACTCGACATTAAAGGGGTTATTGCAGTGATCATTAAAAACAGAGCACTGCATAAAAGGGGAATTTAAATTGGCATAAGCAACCCCCGTTGCTAAGGAAAATAAAATGCAGGTTAATTTTTTCTTAAAAAACACTACGCCTTCACCATAGCCAATACTTCCGCCACATGTCCTTCTACCTTTAACTTACGCCATTGATGAACCAATTTACCTTTTTCATCGTATAAAAAAGTGCTGCGTTCAATACCGCGTACCTTTTTACCGTACATCATCTTATCTTTAATAACATCGAAAGCCGTGCACAAGGCTTCATCGGTATCAGACAATAGGGCAAAAGGAAATTCATATTTGCACTTAAAATTTTCATGCGATCGTATCGAATCGCGGGAAACCCCTAAAATAACGGCATTTTCTTTTTCAAATTTTTTATAGGCATCGCGAAAATCTTCACCCTCTAAGGTACATCCCGGGGTATTGTCCTTAGGGTAAAAATAAATCACCACCTTTTTACCTTTTAAGTCCGAAAAATTAAAATCTCCTGTATATTCCATCTGACTTAATATCGCTTTTAATCCGGTTAATGTCGTGTATGTAGTCATTATTTAATCCTCCGGTCTATTATGGTTCATTGATATACTCATTACACTTCAAAATGCGGGTTGCTCCGTAGGGGCAACCCGCTGTGGTTGCCCCTCTAGGGCAGGCACGGGGGCCTGCCCCTACGCGCATATCACATCTTAAAGTGTAATGAGTATATTTTGTTACAGTTCATTGATATCGCCAGGTTGTATCGTCGCCACTATCTTCTATAGTGACCCCTTTTTCTGCCAACTGCAGACGAATTTCGTCGGCCTTGGCCCAATTTTTTTCGGAACGCGCGGCTTTACGCAACGCAATTAAGGCTTCTATTTCGCCGGCATTCATAGCAGAATGGGCATCTTGTTGGAAATAATTTTCAACGTCTTCCGTTAATAAACCCAACACAGAGGCTAATTTTTTGAGCCTTTGCGCTAAAGCCACTGCGTTGTCTAGTCCTTCTGCCTTACTGCGATTCAACTCTCGAGCCAAATCAAATAAAACGGATAATGCCACCGGCGTATTGAAGTCATCGTCCATGGCGGCCATAAAGCGACTTTCATAGTTTTTCGCGGACTCATTGTCTATTACGCCCAAAGGTATATCCATACCCCGTAAAGCACCGTATAAACGATCTAAAGCACTTTGGGCCCCTTCTAGAGATTCTATTGTGTAATCCACTGGACTACGATAATGGCTGTATAACAGAAAATAACGTACAATCTCACTTTTCCAGTCACGCAACACATCCCGTATCGTAAAAAAGTTATTTAAAGACTTTGACATTTTTTCTTTGTTGATTTCAACAAATCCCACGTGCATCCAATAATTGACAAAAGGTTTCTCATAAGCGCATTCGGCCTGCGCAATTTCATTTTCATGGTGTGGAAATTTTAAATCGTTTCCGCCACCATGAATATCAAAGGGTTGCCCCAGTTGCTTGCTGGACATTACGACGCATTCGGTGTGCCAACCAGGACGACCATTGCCCCAGGGCGAAGGCCAATATGGTTCATTGTCTTTAGATAATTTCCACAACACAAAATCTAAAGGCGTTTTTTTAGCCTCTTCAATGGCAATGCGTGCTCCGGATTGTAAATCATCCAAATCTTTATGCGCTAATTTTCCATACGGTTTAAATTGCATCACGTCGAAATAAACATCGCCCGTACTGCCTACATAGGCAAAGCCTTTTTGAATCAACGTATCTATTAAATCCACCATTTCAGGAATGTACTCGGTTGCCTTAGGTTCAACATCGGGTGCTAAAATCCCCAGTGCGTCCATATCTTCCGTTAAGGCGTCGATAAAACGTGCTGTTAAAGATTGCATAGATTCTTTATTTTCAAACGCTCTTTTAATAATTTTGTCGTCGATGTCGGTGATGTTGCGCACATAATTCACCGTATACCCGCAATGCCGCAAATAACGATTGATTACATCAAAAGCCATCATCAGTCTAGCATGACCTATATGGCAATAGTCATACACCGTAATGCCACACACATACATACTGACTTTATTAGCCTGTATGGGTTTAAAAATTTCTTTTTGTTTTGTTACACTATTGTAAATACTTAACACGATTAACCCTCTGCTGAAAATAAAGCTAACGCACTGTCCAAACGATGCAGCACTTGCTTAGGCCCCATTAATTGCAAAATATCTTCTAATTGTGGACCATGTAATGATCCGGTTAAAACGACGCGCAAGGGTTGAAACAAAGTACGTCCCTTAACGTTACAGTCTTGCTGCAAACACTGCTGCAAGTGGGCGTAATGCACACCTTGATCTTTAACCGCCTGTATTGCCGTTGTATAAAACTGTTTACCTGCTTGGATTAGAATTTCACGCGATGTGGGTTCCAAGACCAATGTGTTTGCATACAAACGCTGTGCCCAATCGTCAATTTCATTAGGAAACAGAATGTTGGGCTGTAGTGTCTTTAAAAATAAATCCAATTTGTTGGCAGGTATTAAATTAAATTGTGTGCTGTATACGCCAACCCATAATTTAAATTCGGTCAGTGATAATAGCATTACTGTTTCTTTTTGCCAATGCAATAATTGTTGCTCATCAAAATGCGCGGACGATCGACTTAAATGGCTAAAATCAAAAGCGCTGGCCAATTGAGATAAATCCATAAACTGCTCGTCGCTATAGTGATGTCCCAAGCGCGCTAAATAATTAAGGATAGCTAAAGGCAAATACCCTTCATTGCGCAAAGTTTGTATGTTGCGGCTACCGTTGCGTTTAGACAGCGGTGTGTGGTCTGCGCCCATAATCATAGAAATATGACAATACTCTGGTACAGGCAAGCCCAAGGATTGCAAAATTAATATTTGCCGTGGGGTGTTGGTGAGATGATCTTCACCCCGAACCACATGGGTTACACCCATCATGGCGTCATCGATAGCGTTGCAATACATGAAGGGGGCAGTACCATCGGCACGACGAATGATAAAGTCCCCAATGTCGTCGGTTGAAAAACGTTGTAGCCCCTTCGCTAAATCCGTAAATTCTACCGCTTCGCCATCCGGCATTCTAAAACGCAAGGTGGGTTTTTCACCGCTGGCGATTTTCGCTTTGATGTCTGCAGGCGATAAATGTCTGCAGGTCCCCGCATAGCGCGGTGGTTGGCTTTCTGCGCGTTGCACTTTACGCACGGCTTCTAAGTCTTCTTCACTGCAAAAACAAGGGTAAGCGTGCATACCTAGGCGTTGATAATCGTTATCGTAAATGGCTTGGCGTTCAGACTGCCAATATGGTCCATTGCTGCCACCAATCTCAGGGCCTTCTTGCCAGTCTAATCCTAGCCAACGTAAATCGGCCATCAGAGCTTCTGTATACTCCATTTTAGAGCGATCTTTATCGGTGTCTTCGATGCGCAATAAAAAGGTTCCGTGTAATTTATGGGCTAATAAAGCATTGAATAATGCCGTGCGCACATTGCCAAAATGGATTAAGCCTGTAGGGCTAGGACAAAAACGAAATTTTAGGGGGGATGTTTGCATAACACACTCTTATTGCTCTAGAATACCTCATTATTTCGCTATTATACCCGAGATTGAACTAAATAACATGTCTATTCTTGTCATTTCTGACTTACATTTAAGCCCGGAAGAGCCCTATGGCTTAGCTGCTTTTACCATGCTGAGACAAAAATGGGCTCATGCTTGTTCTGATTTATACATTTTAGGTGACTTTTTTGAAGCTTGGGTAGGAGACGATGACAATACCGCTTTTGTAGACGCCACCGTTGCCGAGCTACAGGCTTGGAAGAAACAAGGCGTCAACCTTTATTTCATGGCAGGCAATCGCGATTTTCTGTTAGGCAAGCGCTTTGCCGAACGTGTGGGTTGGACCCAACTGCAAGACCCGCAGGTTGTTGATTTTTACGGGCTTTCTGTGTTGCTTAGCCATGGCGACCTATTTTGCACAGACGACAAAGGTTATCAACGTTGGCGCCGCTATACCCATAGCCGATGGCTACAACGCTTATTTTTAGCCCTACCCTTGTGCTTACGCCGTAGAATAGCGCAAAAAGCGCGCCAAAAAAGCAAAAACTATGTGCATCTTGTAGACCCTGTAAAAATGGATATCGTTTCCGACACAGCCCTAGCCTGGATGAAACAAAGCCATACTCCCGTGTTGATCCATGGGCATACGCATAAGCCGGGTTACCATATTTATTATCAAGATAAGCAGCCCTTTACCCGCATTACGCTTAGCGATTGGCACGATGCTGCCCATGTGCTGGTATGGGGGAGAACGGGGCATTATTTAGGAAGCATCACACCCTAGTGCGCGCCAATGCCGCTAAATAGTCAGCATCAATATCGCCCGTAATATAATTGCCGCTAAAAACAGAATCTTCAAAGCGTGTGATAGCAGGGTTGCCTTCCCGCGCTGCGGCGATTAAATTGTCTAAATCTTGAAAAATTAAACCATCCGCACCGAGCAACGTTCTAATGTCTTCCACACTACGATTGTGGGCAATTAAATCTTCTGCGCTCGGCATATCGATACCGTAAACATTAGGTGCCAGCACTTCGGGTGCCGCCGAAGCAAAATAGACTTTATTGGCTCCTGCTGCGCGCGCGAGTTCGATAATTTCCTTTGAGGTAGTACCACGCACAATGGAATCATCGACTAACAGTACATTTTTTCCCTGAAATTCCAGATCGATGGCATTTAATTTTCGTTGCACCGATTTACGACGTATGGCTTTACCCGGCATAATAAAAGTACGGCCTATGTAATGGTTTTTCACTAAGCCTTCTCGATATTTTAAACCCAAACGCAAGGACATGGCGTAAGCCGCGGTGCGGCTGGTTTCGGGCACGGGCATCACCACATCAATATCGTGATTTGGCCATAAACGCAATAATTTCTCGGCCAGATATTCACCCAATTTCAAACGCACTTTATACACTAATATTTTGGACATAATGGAATCAGGTCGTGATAAATAAACAAATTCAAACAAGCACGGTGATAATTGCGCCTTCTTAGCACATTGCTGTCGCTCAATTTGCCCTTCTACACTAATGAAAACAGCCTCGCCGGGGGCTACATCGTCTAATAAATGGAATCCTAAGCTGTCTAAAGCAACTGTTTCTGAGGCGAATAGATAATCGGGGGCTGCACTGTCATTTTCTCTTACCCCCAAGGACAACGGCCTAATGCCGAAGGGATCGCGAAAAGCCAAAAGCCCGTAACCGGCAATCAACACAATGACCGCATAAGCCCCTTTGCAGCGGGGATGCAGTTGGCGCACCGCTTGAAATAATTTTTCCGGGGTTAATTCACCGGCTGCCACACGTTGTAATTCTTCAGCAAAAACATTCAACAACACTTCCGAATCTGAACGCGTATTTAAATGCCTAAAGCCTTTTTGCCACAATTCTTTTTGCAAGCTAGCCGCGTTGGTTAAATTACCGTTATGCACTAAGCATAAGCCATAAGGGGAATTCACATACAAGGGTTGTGCCTCAGCTTCAGAATCGGTGCCTGCGGTAGGATAACGCACATGCCCTAAACCATAATGGCCGCGCAAACGCAGTATGTCTTGGGCAGTCACCACATCGCGCACCAAGCCTTTTCCTTTTTGCAAATGCAATTGCCGATCTTCACAGGTAACCATGCCCGCCGCATCCTGACCTCTATGCTGCAACAGCGTTAAAGCATCGTACAATTCAGCACTGACACTTCGTTTAGACATTAACCCAACTAATCCGCACACGGCACTACCCTCTTATGTTGTTTTTTGCAAATCAGATACGGTGGCTGCCGCATCGCTGCCGCTATCAGCAACAGAGGTGTAACTGCTGCGATATTGATCCAGCCAAGCAAAACTTTTTTGCATGGTTTTAACCATGCCGGAATCCTGCCACCAGGATTTTTCTTTTAAAGCGGTGTTGGAAATCCCCCACACAATCAAACCGACGACTACAAACCCGCGTAAAATGCCGAAAAAAAATCCCACGATTTTATCTAAATAGGTAGACTCCGATTTCTTCATAAAATGCAAAATAATTTTTTTTATCACCGTGCCTATTAGCAAGGTTGCTAAAATAATGGCGATTACCGCTGCCCACAAACGGGCTCCGGCATTGGGAATAAGATCTACAAAATAAAATTGCGCGTGTGCTGAATATTCGAAGGCTAACCACAATGCTGTTAAAACGATCAGCAAAGACAAAGATTCGTGTACAAAGCCACGCATAAAGCCCATCAGGCTAGAAAGAATAATAATAGCAATTAAAATATAATCTAATGTTGTTAGGGTGATTATCATGTTATGTGTTTCCTGTACATTCTGTTTGTATCACTGCGGCCACCGTATGAAAAGAGCCGAAAGCCAGCACCGTTTCAGTAGCGGCAGCATTCTGCCGCGCAGCACCATAAGCGGCTTCAATTGTGTCATATTTTTGATACGATGTAATCCCCAGAGCGATAAAGTTGGCTTCTATAGTGCCTAAAGGGGCGGCTTTTTTATCTTTTAAGGGGGCTATATACCATTTGGCCTTACAATGCTGCCAGGGTAAAAGGCTAGCCCACTTATCTTTAGTCGCCAACATGGAAAAAACGATATGCAAGCTTCCTTGCCAGCCTAAACGCCCCAGTTGTTCGTACAATTGCCTACTGGCTTGCGGATTATGCGCCACATCAACGATGCACCTAGGCTGCTTTGCTAGCGTTTGAAAACGCCCTGCTACGCGTATGGTTGCTAGCCCTCGCTGTATGCCCTCTTCCGTAAAGGGTAATCGGCTTTCTAATAAGCTTATGGCTTGTAGGGCCAAGGAGGCATTGTGCAATAACACGGCGGGCTTAGGCAAAGCCGTATAATGGCGATTCTGATTACGCCAATGCCAAGCATCAATGCCTTCTTGAAAAGAAAAATCTCGTCCTTGTAGATATAATTTCGCACCACGGGCCGCAGCACATTCAAGCACCGTGCTAAGACCATCAATATCACCGTAAATGGCGGGTTTACCGGCCCTAAAAATACCCGCTTTTTCAAATCCAATTTGCTCGCGGCTGTTGCCTAAATAATCGGTATGGTCTATATCAACCGTGGTTACAATAGCCACATCGCTGTCTACGCAATTGACCGCATCTAAACGTCCGCCCAAACCCACCTCTAAAATAATCACGTCCAATGGGCTCTGTTGAAACAGATACAATGCGGCCAAGGTGCTAAATTCAAAATAGGTTAAAGGAATATTTTTTCTCGCCGCTTCTATCGCGGCAAAAGCGGCGCATAAGCTGGCATCGCTGGCCATTTGGCCGGACACAAGCACGCGTTCATTAAATTGCAGCAAATGTGGGGAGGTATAAACACCCGCGCGATAACCTAGAGCCGTATAAATAGCGGCTAAAGTTGCGGCCGTACTGCCTTTGCCGTTGGTGCCGCCTACGGTAATAACAGGGCAATTGAATTTAAGGAGGCAAAGTTGCTTTGCAACTTGCAGGACCCTGTCTAGGGACAAATCGATTTCTTGCGCGTTTTGCTGCTCTATCCAAGTTAACCATTGGGTGAGCGTTTTATGCACCACGGTTTAATGCGCCAAAAGCTTTGCCAACAAGCTTGCTATGCGTGACCGTAATTCGCGCCTATCGATGATTGAATCGATATGACCGTGCTCTAATAAGAATTCACTGGTTTGAAAGCCTTCCGGTAATACTTCACGTACGGTTTGTTCGATGACTCTAGGGCCGGCAAAGCCAATCAAGGCCTTAGGCTCTGCAATAATGATATCGCCCAACATGCTTAAACTGGCCGAGACACCACCCATGGTAGGGTTCGTCAATACGGAAATATAGGGTAATTTTTGTTGATGAAAACGCTGCAATGCTGCGCTGGTTTTTGCCATTTGAAATAAAGAGGTTAAACCTTCTTGCATACGCGCGCCACCGCTGGCCGAAACGCATACAAAAGGACATTTTAGCTGCACTGCGCGGTCAATACCCCGCACAAATTTTTCCCCCACTACAGCACCCATAGAACCGCCTATGAAAGAATATTCAAAAACCGCTACGACGATAGATTTTTCCTGAAGCCGTCCTTCCATCACGACTAAAGCGTCTTTTTCACCGGTTTTTTTCTGCATATGCAGTAAACGGTCTTTATAACGCTTGGTGTCTTTAAACTTTAAGAGATCGCTGGCTTCTAATTCGTTGGCCAATTCTTTGCCACTGTCTGGGTCTAAGAATTGATTTAAGCGCAAGCGCGCGCTAATGTAAAAATGATGACTACATTTTGGACAAACTTCGGTGCTGCGTTCTAATTCGGGTTTGTACAACATACCCTTGCATTGAGGGCAATTCACCCACAAGCCTTCAGGTACGTTAGCGCCCTTGCCTTCAGTGGAAGTGCGGATTTTAGATGGTAATAATTTAGACAACCAACTCATATTGTTAACCCTTGTATTAAGCGTGTACTATTAGGCGGCAATGCCTTGTGCAGCGTAGTTTAGCACATTATGACGGGGCTCTCTACAACCTTTAGCCCCAATTTTCAGAAGAAAAAGAAATTCTATATTATGTTTAAATGGATTTCCAGGGGCTTTTAGGCTGTTCATCACCCTTTTATCTATGCTATACTGCTGCGTCAATTAATCGGGAGGCAATCGTATAGATTGCATGCAATATCGTGACGAATGAACATAAAAAACAAAATTCCACCATCGCCTTACATAAGAAGGCCCTGCACGAATACCACATTGAAGAACGTTTCGAAGCGGGTTTAGTCTTAGAAGGATGGGAGGTTAAAAGTCTGCGCTCGGGTAAAGTACAGCTCGTAGACAGCTATGTATTGCTCAAAAATGGTGAAGCCTGGTTAATAGGCACGCACATTAACCCTTTAAACACCACGTCAACCCACGTTAAAGCCGTGCCCGATCGCACCCGCAAACTATTGATGAAACGCCAAGAATTGCATAAATTAATAGGGTATGTAGAGCGTCAAGGCTATACCCTCATCCCGCTAGACTTACACTGGCACAAAAACCGCGTCAAACTCACTATCGCGCTTGCCAAAGGTAAAAAGCAACACGACAAACGCGCCAGCGAACGCGACAAAGACTGGGCGCGCGATAAAGCCCGGTTGATGAAGGTGAAGTTATAGGGGATTTATTTTTTTAACTGTGATGCCGCTCAGTAACCCAAGCCGGGGCTATTCTTCTCAGGCAGATTAGCAGATTCAGGATAACGTAAGCGCCGGTACCTAAGAGCAGCATGATATTTCATTTTTAAAGTGTTTAAACTTTTTTCGCCTTGTTCAACGTTGTTTTGTCCTATTGAACTAAACCAACGTGATGCGCAAGAAATGTCCGGAAATTTCGACGGTTTACACCTAGAACCCCATAACAGCATTTTATTCCCAAATTTACTGTTTTCCACTGAGTCCTAGTGAGTTTACATTACCAAACAATTATATTCCTTTTTCTCTGCCAACGTGGCATCTGGCACGTCAGAAGCCACAGAGAACAACGAATATGACCAAGTCAGGCGCTTTGCTGCCAGATCATGGCCTTTATTTGCCGCGCGTTGGTAAAATGTTTGTGCCATACCTTTGTTACGAGCTATATTCCCCACCCCAAACTCGTGAATATACCCCATGCGGTACTCCGCATCTGGCATCGACTGGGCTGCGCATTGATAATAAAACAGCGCCCGCTCTGCATTCACTGGCACTCCTTTTCCTTCCTCAAATATTTTTCCTAAATAATAATTAGCCTCAATAGAAGGCGTGCTGACAATGCTGGCTTTCCATGCTTTGTCCATAATTGCTTTTTCCAGCACTCTCTCTATGTCATTTAGTAAAGAAGATTTTTTGTCTGTATAATGCTCATAATAAAACTTTAATAACTTAGTTGCTTCCTTTTCTTTTTCAGCTACTATTTGTGCATCTGGGCAATAACTTCTGTATGTTAATAATAAGCACGCTAACCCAAGCTGTGCTTCAAAACAATCGTGAAGGCAGTTTCTATAATATTGATTTGCTAAAGCCAAATCCTGATTAACACCTATTCCTTGTGCCAACATAGTTGCAGTATAATAAGATGCTAATTTATGCCCATTTTGCGCAGCTTTTAGGTAATGTAAATAAGCAGCAGATTTATCCATCCTGCCAGCAATACCCGAATCTAATAACCTTGCCAGCACAAAGTTAAATGAGAATTTCGCTTCAGAAGCTAATTGACAGCAAAAACGAAGGCAAAGCGCTAAATCACAATTATGAACTATTTGATAAGTAATGCAAGCCCGTTGTGCTAATGGATGGTTTTCCATGGCAGCCTTTTTATAATAAGCATAAGCTTCTTGTGGCGATTCAGCCCCTTTTAATAGTGCAAATTGATATTGTGCCTCTATATGGCCTCTGTCTGCTGCTTTTTTTAAAAATGCCATTGCTGCTAAACGATTGTTTCCTCCATTGTCTTTGAGAAAAAGGCCAAACACATAATTGGCATTGACCGCATGGGTATTGATAGAAGTAATAAACGCACTAAAATTAGATAAATCATGAGCATCTTGCAGTATTAATTTCTCCAATGGTTGCATCCAATCAATGGGCGATATGGTTTCTTTTTCATTTGCATCAATGCCATCCAATCCTAGCATTTCTAGTGCTTTTCTTTCATGCTGGGCGTACTCTTTATCTTGTAATAATAAGCGCGCCAATTGTAACTTGGCGGCCTGAAATTTACTTGGACCGCTTTCTTGCAGTGATAATTCCCCATACAGCGCAAGGCAATGAGGCAAATCACAGTTAGATTCAATTTGATAATAAAAGCAAGCATATTGTGCTAATATATGTTTTGCTTCAGCAGCTTTTCTATAATAGCCATAAGCTTCGTGCCGGTTGAAAGGCGCTCTTAGCACAGCAAATTGGTATTGCGCCTCCACATGTCCGCAGTCTGCCGCCTTTTTAAGAAAAACCATGGCCCTTTGACAATTTTGAATAACTCCATGCCCTTCTTTAAGCATCATGCCTAAGGTATAGTTTGCGTAACTTGAAGCCGTATTAATAGAAAAAATAAAAGAACCAAGGTCAAATGAATTGTTTCTATTAGTTAAGTACTCTATATTCTCGTTTAAATCACCCCCCTCCTGCCTATTTTTATCTTTTTTATGAGAATCAACGTAAAAACCAGTTAACATATCAATCATTTCAGCTGCTATCTTTTCATCATCAGCATAATGCTCATTTTGTAAGAGCAGTCGCGCCAAACGAGGTTTGGCCCAGATAACATGGTCAACACATTTTTCATAATATCTACATGCCAATTCAATATTTTGAGGAACAACAATACCCTCTTCTAACATAAGAGCACAATAATACTGAGCTAGAGAATGCTCCTTCTCTGCGAGTAAAGCATAATATTCATAGGACTTTTTCCTATTTACCTTACCAGCAATACCGCTGTCTAATAATCGGGCAAGTATAAACTGTATGCTTATATTTACATCTTTTCTTTCAGCCAACTTCTCACAGAAGATGAGACAACAAGTTAAATCATGATTAAATCTAACTTGATAATCAATAGAGGCGTAAAGGGCCAATTCATGGTTTTTTAAAGCTGCTTTTCTATAATATATATAAGATTCATGTATAGTTTCCTTTTCTTTTAAACGCGCATAGTGATATTGTGCTTCTGTGTGACCTTTATCAGCAGCTTTTTTTAATAGAAGCATTGCTCTTTTTTCGTCTCTATCAATGCCAATACCCTCTTTTAAACACATCGCATATATAAATTGAGATTCTGTATGTCCAGAAGTGGCCGCTTTTCCAAAATAAAATGCTGACTTCGATAAATTTATATTACATCCATAACGACCTTCTTTAAAGCATAATGCTATCTCATATTGTGCTTCTATGTTGCCCGCATTGGCTGCTTCGATGTACCACTCTAATCCTTCTTCATAATGATTCAATATGTTAATCAATAATTTAGCAAATGGGTAATAAGCTTCTTTTTTTCCTTTTTCCGCTAATTTTCTGTACCACTTTATTGCTTCTCTTTTATTTTGTTCATTGCCATTGAAAAGCGCGGCAGCCAGTTTAAACAGGCATTCTTCATTATCTAATTTAGCTCCACGACGATAATATGCTTGCGCCTTTATTTCATTTTGAAGAACGTCTATACCCTGCTCATAACACTTGGCTAAAAATAAAATAGCACATATAAAATCTTTTTCTGCTGCTCGTTGGCACCAAGAAATACCTTGCTCGATATTTTTAGCGAAAATTTCGCCCGATAAAAACTCCATGCCTAAGGCATACTGAGCCTGCGGGAAATTCTGCCGTGCTGATTTTTGTAGCCAGTGAGCCCCCAAAAATATATCTTTTTGTTCCAAAGATTGATCCGAAAAATAAAACTGACTGATCCAATATTGCGCTTGAGCATAACCATTTTCAGCAGCACGACGAAACCATACTATAGCTGTAGGTTTATCTATAACTTCGATTCGCTTTGCATATAAAAATTGGCTACTGGCATCCTCTCGCCAGGCACGCAGCTCAAGGCTCATATTGGCAGCACTAGCCTGACCTTTGTCACAAACACGCCTAGTTGCCAAAACACTTCTTAATTCCTGCTCCGAATAAAGAAGGTCTCTTCTCTTAGCATCTTCCATCATCTCGCCAATATCATTGGATATGAGTCCCGGTGATCCTAATATAATTAAGCAAAACTTAGGCCGCGTAATGGCGACGTTTAATCGTCGAAATTCGCGTAAAAACTGAGACACATGGGTGCGGGTAAAAGAAAGAATAATAATATCGCGTTCATCTCCTTGGAACCCATCTACTGTATTCACATCAACTTTAAGTCCCTGTTGTATTCGACCTAAATGCTCTTGGATCAATCTTTTTTGTGCCGAATAAGGGGTAATAATGCCAATAGAACCTTCGGTATACTCTTGACCCACAAGCCTGACGATATCCGCCACATATTTTGCTTCTTCTCGATTACAAATACTATGAGAACCACTAGCTTGTATGTCCTCTCCGTGGACTTGATAAATAGCATAAGGCCTACTGGTAATCCCCACATTGCTTAATTGTTTCATCGGCAAAATATCAGGCGCAGTGATTAATCTATCCCTATAATACTGGCTAGATGGCCATCGACAAATATACGGATGCATACGATATTGTACCGTTAACATCATATTAGGTTGCTTATTTTCTTCAATGAGGCGCCACATCATGGACCATTTGTAGTTCTTTGATTGGTCTTTCTTGGCATCATCATCCAAAAATTTAGAAATAATCGTTGCGGGTAATTGTTTGGTATCTCCTACCAATAGCACCTTTCTCGGCTTATATCGCATCGGAATCAACGTCGCTGCTTCTACGGACTGTGCTGCTTCATCCACAAGCAAAAAATCAATATTGTCCATTTCCAGCATGCTATCGCGCCCAGAGGTAATTAATGTTGAAAAAATAATCCTGGCATAATTTAACAAGTATTTTTCTAGTTGATATTTTTTAATTTTACGCCATTTTTCTTGCATCACAGACAAAGCATCTAATAGCCTCTCCCAATATTTTTCATGGTGAGGCTTTCCTGCAACAGTAGAAATCATTTTCTGTAAGTATTCAAAATCATTTCTAGAAAATGGATTTGCTGTTAATTCGAAAATTTTTTCCCTTTCTTTTACCCCAGCCAACCCATTTAAAATCAAACCAAATTTATTCAATTCGCATTGCGCATCATTAAGATTTTCTCTAAGATCAGATAGAATTTTGTAGGTTGGTATTTCTACTTCTAAAAACTCTCCCTGCGCCAATAATTCTAATACATTATGATGCGCCGATAAATGGTCTGCAATAAAATCATACCATCTATTCAAAAATATGGGTTTTAGTGTTTCCGAAATTTTACCCTCTACCCCGACTAATATCATAGGAACATCCGACATATCCACTATGGCACGTGAGGCCAATACTTGCACCCCTTTATTAGAATGGGCACTAACGAGTATTCTTTTTTTGCCTGCAGCAACTTGTTTTAGCAAATGAACCAAGGTCGTTGTTTTTCCGGTTCCAGGTGGTCCTTGTAATAACAGTGTACTTTGCTCTTGTGCACTTAAAAAAGCCTGAACAGCTCTTTTTTGCGATAAATTTAAATTCATCTTACTGGTAGTAGCGTCATTAGAGTTTACAGCAAAACGTAACTTTGGTATTTGGCTTCTGGCAATCTGTCGCACGCAAGGCGTATCAGTAGCTGTTAAGCAAGCACCATACATGCGCTCTTCGCTAATTAATGAGCCTAAATAATGGGCATGCCAGCGTACTCCTTCCGTAAAACAACTGCGATAATTATCATAGTCTACATACGATATAACAATCTTTACAAATAATTCCGTTCCATTAAAACTCTCTGAGGCTAAAGCAATCATTCTTTTTTCAGGAACCCCAGCATTTGCTTTTGTTTTAAGAAGAAGCACGTTCATAGACCGTCCGTGCTCAATCTTCTCAGGAATAGCGCCACTAAATATCATAGAAAGTGGATTATCCTCGTTCCGTGGAAACCGTGGCTTTTTTTTCAAGACTAAATCAAATGATTTTGCTTCATTAAGAGGGGAAGTTCTTTTCTTATTTCTACTTTTTTTCGGCACTAAAGCCAGCAATTTCACCCTTTCCAAACCTTCAGCAATAATAGAACGCGCTTCCTCAAGAATAAAAGGCAAAAAATTATAATAGTATTGCTTAACATTATCTTCCCTTCTAGGAAGAGGCGGCAGCTCTACCGCAATAGTAAGCGGCTCTTCATACGTTGCAAAAGGCCAACTGAGTACCGTTTTTACAAAATCATCTAAATATAACACATCATCATCTGAATACACGGTTAACATCCTTTTTATATATTATTTTCGAAACATTTTTAGAACAGTGCTCATTAGAGCGATTATGTAACAAAACGGCCTGTCGTTTACCCCCCCTACGACAAGGAGGTAGCGCTACCTCGCGAACTGGGGGGACCTATTTCTTGGCTTTGCTGAGGAATAATGCTTAGATAATTCCTAGGTGCGCGCCCTTGTCTCCCATCCAATTCACACATCCACCAATTGCCTTGTTGCTCTAAGACAACAATCATATCGCCTTTATTAAAAGACAACTGATTTTGGTTTTTGGCTTGATAGCCGT
>VFJV01000114.1 GCA_009885895.1 Gammaproteobacteria bacterium | reverse complement strand
CGCTAGGCTGACCTTTGGCATTAAGAAAAATCAGTGTTGGGGGTGCTATAACGTGCCAGCGTTCTAAAATAGCATTGATATCACTACTAGGATGGGTCATATCCACGCGCACCAAGTGAAACTGTTGCAATAGTGCGGTGATTTCGGGGGTGTAAAAGACCCTGTCTAAGGCCTTGCACGACACACACCAATCAGCGTAAAAATCGATGAGCACGGGTTTGCCATCAGCACGTTTAATGGCAACCTCTAAATCCTTAGGGCTAGTGACTATTGTAAAAGGCAATTTGCTTTCTACTAAAGGCGCAGGTTGTAAAGGTAACCAAGGATTACTGTGGCCCAAGCTTGCCCCCACAATAAGCAAGACGCCATAAAGGGCACATAAAGAGCCAAAGGTTTGTTGCAAACGGACAATAAATTTTTTGCTTTTTGCACGATTGACTATATCGCAGGGAGTGTTACAAGCAAAATTACAAACGGCCTTGGCGGCGCAGGAATAAACTTAAGGCTAAAACGCTCAAAAATCCTGCCAATAACACTATAAATAAGGACCACATAATCGTGGAGAACCCTTGTAAAAAAGCCGTGTTAAAGAGGGTGCGTAACATCACCGTTAGGTGTATTTGCACTGCATCACCTGGATTTTCAACCCAATGCTGCAGGGGTCCTATACTATCTGCGTTGAATTCGGTCATCTGCTGTTTCAACGCCCTTGTAGCGCTATGATGGTAAATCGCAATCGCCAAAGCCAACCCTATAGAAGCGCCTATGTTAAATAAGGTAACCATAGTTCCGGTTGCTACACTTCTACGTTCGGGGGTAACGGCAGTTTGCGCTGCAATGATAGAAACCGTATTTCCCATCGCCCACATCACCCCTAAACACATGAATGCAATAATAACATACCATAGTGGAGTTGTAATGGAAAAGAATGTCTGTGAAAAACAGGCGATGGCACCGAAAGGCAGCCCTACAATAATACTATTGATGATACCTATTTTTTGAATTAACCACCCCACAAAAATAGCCACACACAACACCGTTGCTGGAATTGAAAATAAGATTAAACCAGAAAATTGTACTGATTCTCCACGTATGATTTGCAGGTACAATGGGTCAAAAAATAAAGCCACCGCACTTAAAACGCCCGATAGAAACATTAGCACAGAGCCAGAATAAAACATAAGCTTCTTAAAGTCTTTAAAGTCTAATAACGGGTTTTCACTATTTTGTTCGATTTTAAATAAGGCAATCCCGGCCAAAATGCCAATTAAAAGATAACTGAGTGTAATAACATTAGTCCACCCTGCAGAAGTACTGTGCAACAAGCTAAGCACTATACCTCCCATAGCCACAGCCAAGGCCAACATTCCTTTATAATCTAATTTAGGCTTATCGCTAAGCACAACAGATTCTTTGACTGAATCCACACAAAATAAAAACCCTAGTACAATAATGGGAATGTTGATGAAAAAGATCCACCGCCACCCATAATGACTAACGATAAGCCCTCCTAAAACAGGACCCAAGGCCAAAGAAATGCCTCCTAAACTACCGAACCAAGCGATGGCCTTGCTACGTTCGTTTTCAGGAAACGCTTCTGGCAATAAAGATAGCCCTAAAGGAAATACGATGGCTGCGCTCACGCCTTGCAATAAACGTCCTAAGATCAACCAGTGAATATTCGGTGCAAAGCCCGCTAATAAAGAAGCTCCTGCGAAAATTAATACGCCTAGAAAAAACAAGCGCCGCCGCCCGTATAAATCCCCGCATTGCCCCATGATAGTAGCCAAGACGCACAACGCTAAAAAATAAATATTCATCACCCATTGCAACTGCGTTAAATTGGCCTTCAACTCTTGTTGTATCGTAGGCAACGCAACGTTGACTACGGTGTAATCCAGATAGCAGCCAAAAGAAAGTAGCGCTATGCCAATGAAAGCGAACCATTTACGTGCATAAGTATTTGACATCATTATTCCCATAAAATTCATATAGCATATTTTACTTCTGGCGCGGCTTGTATACCAGTACGCACAAAATAGTGCGTTAGTATAGTTCTTTATACCTGCTCTTTCGCCGTTTGTAATTTCTCTTGTAACACGGAGCTATTCACGGCGCCCACGATAGCTTTGGCGCTAGGCTGACCTTTGGCATTAAGAAAAATCAGTGTTGGGGGTGCTATAACGTGCCAGCGTTCTAAAATAGCATTGATATCACTACTAGGATGGGTCATATCCACGCG
>VFJV01000130.1 GCA_009885895.1 Gammaproteobacteria bacterium | reverse complement strand
ACACCCGCAACGACAATTAGGCGAAGTGGAGATATCGAAAATAGAATTCGATCCAAAATCACGCGACGAATTACCTCAATTATTAATGGGGCTACAGTATATTTATACACACATCCCTATTCCTGAAGAGGTATTCAACATCTTAGAAACGGACATCGCGCCTAAAGTCAGCAAAAAAAATGGTCGCCCGGGAATGGGTTTATGGAAAGTGTTGGTGCTAGGGGCTGTTCGTCTTAATTTAAATTTGGATTACGATCGTCTGCACAACGAGGCAAACAAGCAGACTGAATTAAGAGAAATGTTAGCACATAACTGTTTTGACAGGGGGCGTTACGGACTTCAGACTTTAAAAGACAACTTGCGTTTATTAACGCCTGAAAAAATTCATTTCAGCCGTTCTAGAAAATGAGTAGATTCCTAAGATTAAATATAATAAACAATCACTAAAGCAGTCATATAAACCCCCGCTGCTATACACAGACATAGACTCATGCCTAAAACAAACGGAGGTAAAACAGCAACCATCATGCCAAACAGCGCAACGCCAATCAGTGTACCCAGTTGGCGCATCATATTAAATGAGGCCGCTGCTAGTCCTGCGCGACTCGACTCCACAGAACGAATAATAGCTATAGTGGCGGCCGGCATCGAAAAAGCTATGCCAAATCCTATGCACAATAAAGGCAATATCATTTCTATATAGCGTGGATTGCTTAGATTGATTGCCCACCACATCCCCAGAAAACCGAGTATACCTACTAATAAACCCAGGGCTATAACTGTTTTGATCCCGTAACGAGTAACACAACGCCCCGATACATAAGACGAAACCGCAACTAAGATAAACAAGGGCACAATGGAAAAGCCTGTCATCAATACAGAGTAATGTCTTATTTCTTGGAAATACAAAGGCAAGAGAAATAATAAGCCGTAGGTACTTATATTAATAAAAACACCTAAGCAAAGTGGGATTGAAAAATGGCTGGATGCTAAAAATGCGAACGGAAACATGGGTGCTTTAACTTTTATTTCAAGCCAAATAAAAACAATTAGACTGATAATGAATATCGACAGACTCATTAAAACTGTAGCTGAAGACCAACCTAATTTTCCCGCTTCAATCAACGTAAACGCCAATGCACCGATCCAAACGCAGGCTAATATTTGTCCTGGCACATCAATTCCTATCATTTTATTGCCTAGTAACGGCCTAACCTGCGTGCACGTGAAATAAATAGCCAACAAACCTATGGGAATATTAATAAAAAATACTGCCCGCCAACTAAAGCCTGCTGTGAGCAATGCGCCTAGAATGGGGCCTAATGCAGCAGCAATGCCCCCTACTCCACCCCAAATACCTATGGCTTTAGCTCTGGCAGCGGGATGATCAAAAGTAGTATTGATCAAGGATAAAGAACTTGGCACCATAAAGGCAGCCCCTATTCCTTGCAAGATACGCGCTAAAATGAGCATCTCAATTGAAGTGGCTAGACCACAACCCAATGAAGTCACTACAAATAATATCAGCCCCATTAAAAATAACCGTTTCGCGCCTAGCTTATCCGCCAAATTACCTGCTAATAATAATAAACAGGCAAAGGATAAGGCATAGCCATCAATAATCCATTGCAAGGAGGATATTTCAGCGCCCAATGAGCGAGCAATACTGGGTAAGGCTACATTCACCACCGTAACGTCAATAATGACCATGAAATAACCTAAACAAAGCGTGATGAGTGCTGTTTTTGCTGAATTCGTGTTGTGCATTTATTTACCTCAAAATTAAAATATTATCTTTGTTGCATTAATGGAAACATAGCCCTATAATAGCAAACAGTTGTATCGTTAAAGTTGACAATTATGGCTGATTTAGACCGCTTTGAACTATTTACCCGTGTGGCAGAGATAGGCAGTATTACCCACGCCGCCGAGCAATTGCGGATGACAAAAGCCTCTTTGAGTAAGCAAATTCAGCGCCTAGAAGCGGACTTAAACATTAATCTTTTCTTACGCCACAAACAACGCTTACATTTAACACCAGAGGGTCAAACTCTATTGTTTCAATGCAAACGACTCTGTAAAGAATTGGAAAATACGCGTGACCTCTGCCAAGCATTCCATGAAGAACCTACGGGAACCTTGCACATCGTCGTATTTACTTATTTTGCACAACGCTTAATTTATCCAAAGCTAAAAGGCTTTTTACAACTCTATCCTAAGTTAAAATTAATTATTGACCCTACGGAAAAAGTGCCAGACTTTACACGCGAGCAAATTGATATCGCCGTTGGTTTCTCCTTACCCGTTCCTAATCCTGGCGAGGTGATACAAAAAAGAATATTGACTACACGCTATGTGTTGTGCGCTTCTCCCGGATATTTCAAGTTATATGGCCAACCAAAACATTTAAAAGACCTAGCGCATCATCGTTATATAGGGCATACTGAGCGCATCGGCGAATACACTATAAGACTCAAACCACAGTATTCGTTACAACTACAGCCCTATCTATTGGCAAGCAGTGTTTCAGCTATGATTGAATGCGCCAAACAAGGTTTAGGATTAATTCAACTGCCGCTGTATGTCTTGGAAGAATATCTCAATACAGGTGAACTGATAGAGGTATTGTCAGAATATCAGGCCGATAACGCCTATGTGTTTTATCATTACCCTAAATACGCGCATCCGCAGCCTAAGATACGAAAGTTTATAGACTATTTTTTAAAACCAATTTTCAATACTTAAATTGGCACATTTTCAAATTTTTTAATATTGTGAGTCACAAGAATGCTATTCATGCTTACTACATGCACTGCAATGAATAAATTTTCTCACTTCAGAAAGTGTGATAGATTAAATGCCGCAAGATTCTATTGGGATTGTTTTGAGTTTCTCAAGCACAGACAGGGGTTTTTCTTTATAATGTAGCTACATATATTGGTTTCAAGCATATATTTCATTCGGATGAGTAATCCCAAGAATCAGATTTTGGCATAATTAATAGCCCATTATGCACTTTTTCAATCCATATCTCTTTAGATGAAGTTGGTAAACGATACGCTGTAGGGATCCTTACAGCTTGTGTGCTCGGCCCATTTTCAAAAATAGTGGTTGTTTTCATTGCATCCCCTCCATATATATAATATCTTCTAATCTCAAGCTCCCCTTCCATCTAGGAAGCTTTAAAACTATAACCCATTTTTTTCCAAATAAATTAGTATTTCCGCTGTATTCTAACGTAGCATAAACCTGCCAATAGACTGATAACGGCGGCACCCTCAATGAGAATTAAAAGACCCTGATCATTACCCTGATGCAACAATAAAAATGCAGCGATGACCGGTGCAAAACTGGTAAGCGCGTAACAGCCCGCATAACTTAAAGCTACAGATAAAAAACGGTGTTCGGGTGGAAAAAGCTCTGTTAGCATAACCGGATAATTGGCGGCTAAAATAACAATTAAGAGGTAGTAAATCAGCGCAAAAGTAATCAAATTGCCTTTAGCTAAAATTACGAATAATACGGGCGCAAATAGTATCACCAGCATAACGCCAATGAGGTATACTTTGCCGCGACCATAGCGATCACCCATAGCGCCAAATACAGGCAACAAAAATGCGGTGAGAATAAAGGCCAACATAATCGCAAAAAAGACATACTCTGTATTAAAGTGATAATAACTGCTTAAAAATGCAGGCCAGTATAACCCCAACGATACCAAGGTGGCGCCTAAAAAAACCAAACCAAAACCCAGAATAAGATGGGCACTATAAAATCTTGCTTTCTCCTGGCGTGCTAAGATAGGATCAAGGGCTTTTTGATGCATCGTCAAGAAAACAGGCGTTTCAGACACTCTACGCCTCAAAATAAGCCCAAGCAAACCTAAGACAGTTGCGGCAAGAAACGGAATACGCCAGCCATAGGCAAGCATTTGTTGAAAAGATAAAAAATGTGTCAGTGCAACATTAATGGAAGTGGCAAGCCCCGCACCTAAGCCTACGCCTAAAAACATCAAACCACAAAGCCGACCTTTATTATGATCTTCTGCATGTTCCACCATAAATGTAATGGCCCCGGGAAGCTCCGCGCCTTGTGAAATGCCTTGTAAAATCCGCAAGGCAATCAATAGGCCTAAACTTACCCATCCCCAGTGGGTAGGTAAAATCCCAATCCCTAAACTGGCAAAACTCATGAGCAAAATAGCGTAGATAAACATGCTCTTGCGTCCAAAACGATCGCCCAAGACGCCAAAAATACAACCGCCAATCACGGTAACAAAGCTACCGGTTGCAAAAATCAGAAAGGTATTGAGTAAGCCTTGAATATAGGAGTCGTTTGGAAAGAACAGTATGCCAATGTATTGCGCCTGCAAGGCAAAAGAAATAAAGGCGAAATATTCGAGCCCAGAGCCTAAAGAGGCCGCCAATGCATTGAAATATTGTTTTTTCATGGCTTCTCGCTTTCTTCAATTCTCAAGACAGATGCTATACCTGAAGTTTTTGTTTGTCAAATAAGGGGCCTCCTTGACTCAAAGGCTCTGAGGATTTATCATACAATATCAAGAGAAACACAAGGTGTACTATGGATTATCCCAAAACCGCAATACGGTCATTAAAGCACCTAAGCTGCATTGTACCGGTCTATAATGAGGCAAAAAATTTGCCGCAATTTATACCACAATTGATTTCGGAATGCCGTGGATTCGCGCAAAAATTAGACATTATTGTCATCGACGACGGCAGTAAAGACGATACGGTCCAGGTATTAAAAGAGCTACAAAAAGAGTATCCCTTAACGGTATTGGTATTTTCACGTAATTTTGGCAAAGAAGCCGCTCTAACAGCCGGTTTAAGCCGGGTTGATCCCAAAAGTGAGGCGACTTTACTCATAGACGCCGATTTTCAGCATCCCCTCGCCTGTATTGCTTCTTTTGTTGAACAATGGCAGCAAGGTTATGAAATGGTCTATGGTGTGAGGCTACACCGTAAGGATCGCCCCCTATTGCTGCGCCTACTATCAACCTTCTTTTACAAATTAATCGACAGAATCACCCCCATAGAAATCCCGCATGACGCCGGCGACTTTCGTTTATTAGACCGCGATGTGGTGCAAGCCTTAAACCAATTAACGGAACGCGAGCGCTTCATGAAAGGCTTATACGCTTGGGTTGGTTTTAGCAAAACAGCCATTGAGTATGTACCTGAAGACAGACTACAAGGAGAAAGTTCCTGGGGACTCAAAAAGCTCATTGACTTGGCCATTACGGGTATTACTTCGTTTTCGAATCTGCCCTTACGCATGTGGTCGGTCATAGGTGCCATTGTATCGTCTTTATCCTTAATCTATGCACTACTCATTATACTCGATACCCTATTAAACGGCGTCGATTTACCGGGTTATGCCACCATCACAGTCGCCATTACGTTCTTAGGAGGAATACAATTATTATCCATAGGTATTTTGGGAGAATATATTGCGCGCATTTTTACCGAAGTTAAACAACGCCCCGCTTATATTATCAGCCGTGTTTTAAGCTCTAAACCCTCAAAAGACAATGACTAAAAAAATCACTGTCTGTGCCGATGATTTCGCTTTAAATGAAGGTGTATCGACTGCCATCATTGAATTACTCCACAATCGCGCCATCAGTGCCACATCTTGTATGAGCACAAGTCCTCTATGGCCAGTATGGGGTCCTCGTTTAAAGACTCTAGCAACTACAGCGGATATAGGCTTACATTTAGATCTGACAGAATTCACGCCCTTAAGTGCTGGATTGAACGATGGTTTGCATAAAGCACTTTCTATAGGACAGCTCATTATTAAGGCCTATAGCCTACAATGGCCTGTGGCAGCATTAGTACGTGAGTTTGCACTGCAATTAGAGCATTTTTACGACGTTATGGGATTTACACCCCACTTTATCGATGGTCATCAACATATACATCAATTTCCACGCATACGCGATGCGCTCTTAACGGCCTGTAAAAATCATTTCAAAAATAATACTATGCCGCCGATACGTTTAGTCAATGGCTACCCTTTCTTTTCACCCTTGCGCGATAGTGCTTTAAAAATATTGATCCACACGCTAGGGCGCAATGCCTTCAAACGCACTTTAGATAAAGCCGGGTTCTGCTATTATAACGATTTTAAAGGCATCTATATGTTTAAAGGCGAGCCCAACACAGCGTGTTTGTTTCAACAATTTATCCAACAAATTAGCCCCGGTGGTATTATCATGTGCCATCCCGGACACCACTCTACAGATAGCATAGCCCGCATCCGCGAACAAGAGTATGTTTTTTTAAATTCTGCAGCCTGGAAAAGCTTGCTGCACACTGAAAAGGTAGCATTATGTCGATATCAACAACTCATTCCTTCTTAGAAGCCCCCAACCGAAAAGAAGCCTTTTATCTTTGTATTGCATTTGCTCTTTTTTATTTTTTGTTTTTGGGTAGCCATCCTCTACTATTACCCGATGAAGGGCGTTATTCCGAGGTGGCACGCGAAATGTTAGCCGCTCATGATTTCATAACGCCACGTTTAAATGGCTCCTTATTTTTTCACAAACCCATTTTATTTTATTGGCTACAAACCCTCCCCCTGTCTATTTTTGGGGTTAATCCTTGGAGCATACGCATTATGCCCGCTTTATCGGGGGTAGGCGGCGTGGTCTTTTTGTATTGGGCTACCAGCCTTTTATTAGGTCGCGCTGTTGGGCGCACAGCGGCTATTATTTTAGGCACAACGCCCCTTTATTTTGGTGCAGCACATTATGCTAATCTAGATTTGGAAGTCGCCGTATGGTTGAATGCGAGTATTCTATCGCTGCTCATTGGCGTGTTACACGAAAAAAAATCGTGGCTCTTGAGTGCTTATATCTGCGGAAGTCTTGCCTTTTTAACGAAGGGATTAATCGGTTTCGCCTTTCCCGCTGCTATTATGGGACTTTGGATCTTAAGCACAAGACAGTGGTCTGCCATTAAAAAATTGAACCTCCCCTTAGGACTCATTGTAGTTGCACTCATTTGCCTACCTTGGTTAATTCTTGTGAGTCAACGCAATCCCGATTTTCTACGATTTTTCTTTTACCAGCAGCAATTTCAGCGCTTTGCAGGCTCAGGATTTAATAATGTTGCCCCCTGGTGGTTTTATATCGCGCTTGTTATTGCCGCTTTTTTGCCCTGGACCTATTTTTTGTGCCGTCATTTAAAAATGCTTTACCGTCTAAGTTCGCAAAATTCCATTGTGGGTTATTTAACGCTCTGGGCACTCGTGGTGCTGATTTTCTTTTCCATACCCAGCTCTAAATTGGTCGGTTATATTTTACCTATTTTTGCACCCTTGGCTATTTTAACGGCCATGGCGATCGTGCAAACAGGCTTAAAGAAAAAAATCTTTAAGTCAGTGCTTTTAGCTTTGGTTTTATTATCGATCATTACCGCCATTTTACTGCAGTACCTTCCCCTTAAAAATATGCGTAGCGTACGCACATTAGTCGATGCGCTACCCAAAAATACAGCCCCTTTGTCTATTGTTGCTTATCATACTTATTTTCAAGATTTGCCCTTATACAGCCAACAGACTATACGGGTGGTGTATCACTGGCAAGAAATTCATGGCGATAGCTGGAGCCGTGAATTATCTTATAATCCAGAACAAGATCCTACTCAGAAAAAACGTCTTATTGAAGAAGATGAATTTTGGTCTTTATGGCAGCAAGACAAACCATTGTATGTATTTTTACGGCGCAGGGATTTGGAAAATTTTGAAAAACAAAGCGGTCCGCTTAAAGAAATAGCCACAACGAAAGATACCGTCGTGATTACACAAAAATAAGGTTTGACGCCTAGAGATGCCACCCACTAGTGGGTGACACATTGATTGAGACCACGGGCAAACACTAAACCATAGCCGCTGCTGTCTGTTTTTCTGCGGTATAGGACATCATGAGGGTTTTAACGCGCTGTACATATCGGCTAGTGCGATATAAGCGATCCATCATAATGGCGCCCCCTAATTGTGCAACCATATCTTCTGCTAAGGTACGCGCTATTTCGGGTGTATATGACTTTTGAAAAATATGCGCCGCTGCATTTAACCACAATGAAAAATAGTCTTGGAATAAGTTCAAAAACTCAGGCTGCGAATCGGCAAGCTCATGCACTAAGTTATGCACCAAACAACCCCCATGATACTCTTCTAAATATTGGTTCAAAGTGCTAAACAGTAAATCAATTTTTTGATTATTAGACAATTGATTGTCATAAATTAAGTCGAAACAATTTTCTTTAAAGAATGTTTGTACGGCCTGCATAGTCACACCAACTAAATCTTTTTTCTCAGAAATATGGTGGTAAATACTGGCCTTGCTCAAACCGCAGCCCTGTGCGATATCAGCAATAGAGGTACGATGATAACCTTGCATACGCATAAGTTGTCGCGCTTGTTCAAAAATTTGATGTTTATGGTTCGTAGAAGCTTTACGTGCTGTCATATCCTTTATCCCTGTATAAAAATTTTAGATTCAATGGTGCTCTCAGTCACCGCTCTATCCTTCACTCTATGCCCCAATATTCCAATAAACAGTAACTGTGTTGCGTATATGCCCTAGCACGCCTGTACTGTAAGTACATTTTCCGGCTTGCTTTCACACACGTATTAGCCTGTCTTGAATTCCCTGGGTGTCCTTATACTGCTTAAATATTAAACATTCCACCCTTTTTTGGAAGAGCGCGCCTATAGCCTCCAAGAAAAAAGGTCGTCCGTTCATTGTAGCAGAATATTTTAAAAAAGGTTAGCTTTTTGGGCTTTTTATTTATACTTTATTGTTTTTTAGGTATAAATTTTCTTGTTGCCGCTGGCTTTGGTTATTTTTGAGTCATTTTAGGCAGATTACACTTAGAGTAACAGCTCAGCAATCTCTACTGCATTTAAAGCGGCTCCCTTGCGCACGTTATCTGCAACAACCCATAGGTTGATGCCATGAGGGTGAGATATGTCTTCACGTATGCGTCCTACATAAACGGCATCTTTTAACATTTTTTTCATCACGGGCGTGGGATATTGGTCGGTTTCTACGGGATCCTTCACGATAATGCCCGGTGCTTTGCGCAACAATTCATACACTTCTAATGCGGAAATCTTAGCGCGTGTTTCTATATGAATGGCTTCAGAATGCCCAAAGAATACGGGCACACGCACCGCAGTCGGATTCACTAAAAGTGCATCATCGGCAAAAATTTTCTGCATTTCCCACACCATTTTCATTTCTTCACGGGTATAGCCATTGTCCTGGAAAGAATCGATTTGGGGAATAACGTTAAACGCTATTTGTCGCGGAAATACAGATTGCCCCAAGGGTTGTGCGTTGAGCACTTGTTGTGTTTGCTGCGCCAATTCTTCCAACCCAGCGCGTCCTGCGCCCGATACAGATTGGTAGGTTGTCACATTAATGCGGCTTATTCCCACCGCATCGTAAATAGGTTTTAAGGCTACCGCCATTTGTATGGTTGAACAATTAGGATTAGCAATAATATTACGTTGCCTATAATCGTCTATAGTGCTGCTATTGACTTCAGGCACAATTAACGGCACATCGGCGTCATAACGAAAGGCCGAGCTATTGTCAATGACAATACAACCCGCTTCTGCCGCGCGCGGCACATACTCTAACGCCACCGCATTACTCGCCATAAAAAAGGCCAAGTCTACGTTGCTAAAATTAAATTGCGCCACATTTTCCACCAGTAATGGTTTTTTACCAAATAAAACGCTTTCGCCTTCTGATCGCTCGCTGGCTAATGGATAGAGCTTAACGACAGGAAAATGTCTTTCAATTAATATTTCCAATAGGGTCTGTCCCACTAAACCGGTAGCCCCAACGACTGCGACACGAAATGATTTTGACATATTATCCTCTTAGTAGTTAAATTTAGGCTGAACTATACTCTTCGCAGTTGAATTTTAGGGGTTGTTGCCTTCGCCCATCTCGCTCCAGTCATGTAGAATACTACACTCCTGGAGCTCGAGGACTCGGCGCCTACCCTAAAAATCAACTGCTATGAGTATATTTGCGCCGAGTGTGCTAACAGCGCTTCGCGCGTCAACACAAAAATACCATCGTCACCCTGCATTAACTCAATCCATATAAAGGGTAAGCCGGGATAAGCCTCAACTAAAGCACCACTGCTGTTGCCCACTTCAACCATCAATACGCCCTGTGGATTTAAGTGCTGCGCAGCATCTTTGAGTATACGATGCACCACATCTAAACCCATCGTACCCGCAGCCAACGCTAGGGATGGCTCATGATGATACTCGTCTGGCAAACTCGCCATATCTTCCGCATCTACATAGGGTGGATTACTGATAATTAAATCAAATGTTTGTGTAGGCGGTAGTGCGCTGAACACATCGGACTCCAACAAATGGATCTGATGGGTTAGATCGTGTTTAGCAACATTTATTTTAGCAACCTGTAGTGCCTTTTCAGAAATATCCACGGCATAAATTTTAGCGTGAGGGATGGCTAACGCTGTGGCAATGGCCATACACCCACTGCCGGTCCCTATTTCTAATACGGATCCTATTGAATCACCCGCTATCCAGGGCTCAAATTGCGCTTGAATGATTTCCGCAAAGGGTGAACGCGGGATCAAAACGCGCTCATCGACATAAAAAGGAATGCCCGCAAACCAAGCTTCATGCGTTAAATAAGGCACCGGTATTCTTTCTTCGATGCGGCGAATACATTGTGTCAATAAAGTTCTTTTTTCATGGGGCAATAACCGGGTATTCCATATCCACTCTGGAATATCCATAGGCAAAGACAAACCGCCTAAAATAAGTGCCGCCATATCATCCCAAATCGATGTAGTACCATGCCCGCAGTAAAGATTAGCAGCCCTCCCTTTTGACACGGCGAAACGCAAAAAATCACCTAAAGTATGTAAATTTTCGCTTGCTTCGGCTTGTAATGTGCTTAATTGAGTCATAAAAACGCATGTAATAGATTAAGTTCAGACAGTATACAGCATAACCCGTTATTTTTCTATTCTTAAAAAAACCTGCTGGAAAAAATATGTGCTGTTTTATACAGAAAATTATCTTGACTCCCCCGAGATCAAGACTCTCTTCTTGTATTCTTACAGAACAGACCTTCCAGCAGGTATCGGCATAACGTTATGTTGCAGATGGGCCAGACCCAAAGCGCTCAACATAAAGGATGTTTATCGAAGCTTCGTTTTATAAGATTCAGCAGCCAGCCCTATCTTACGCAAACAGCAACAATAAGCATCTCCCGTAGTAGGCTTATGCACTGTGGAGAAGACATACACAGAAACATAAGCGGTACGGGTTATACTTTAACACATTTAATTTATATTTGCAACAGGCTTTTACCTTTTTTGTTTTCTTTTCCCAAAAAAGATGCGTTTGCACATAGCCTTAGTGTATACTCTTGCTGGTTTAAATGATTAATAATGAATCAGCTATCATGTACTCACTCATTTTGGAGAATATAGGAATGTTAAAATTAAGCACCGTCTTAAGAGCTTTAATGCACGACATAGGGATCACCGTCACCGAGTTGGCTAGGCAAACTGGCGTAGGTCAGCCCGTTATTCATCGTATGGCTACTGGAGAAACCGACAATCCCAAGGTTGGTTCATTAAGCCCGATTGCTAAATTTTTTGGTATCAACATCAGCATGCTAGTAGGAGATGAGCCCTTGTCGCCTAGCCGTTTTGCCGGCAGCTACAACCCTTACTATCGCAGCTGGAGTCAATTGCCTTTATTGAACTGGGTACAATGTGTAGCCTGGCCTGAAAAGCATTTGCCCGCAGAAATTTGCAGCACCATTGCAACTGAATCCAATGTTAGCGATAAAGCCTTTGCCGTGCGTATGGAAGATCACACTATGGAGCCACAATACCCTAAGGATACGCTCATGGTATTTGAACCCAGTATCACCGCCAGCGATAAGGACATTGTAGCCATCCATGTAGAAGGGCAAAATAAAATCCAAGTCAAACAACTCATGTTAGATGGCAACGAGGTTTATTTGAAACCCTTAAATAGCGATTTTGAAATTAACCGCGTGGATAAGCCCCATCGTATCTTAGGTGTTTTGGTGCAATCTTTGACTGAATACTACCAAGAACAATTGCGTAAAGAAATCGAGCCCGAAGAAGTGTCCCCCATTAAAAAGAAGAAATTTTCTAAGGAAGAAATATCATAGCAATACATTTTGGCATACTCGCTAATATTATTATTGTTTTATCTGCAGCGGTACTCGTTACCACCTTTTTGCGTAGGTTACGACTACCGCCTATCTTAGGATATCTGCTTGTAGGCATGATAGTGGGCCCTTATGGGCTAAATTGGATTGCAGACTCACACAGCATCATTCAACTCGCCGAATTTGGCGTGGTCTTCTTGATGTTCACCATTGGTCTTGAATTTTCTTTACCTAAACTCATCGCGTTAAGACGCAGCGTGCTGGGTTTGGGCAGCATGCAAGTCATTGCCACCAGCATCGTTGCCGGCTCATTGGCTTTTTGGTATGGCTTTAGCCTCACCGCCTCACTGGTTGTGGCCGCAACAATTGCCATGTCCTCTACCGCTATTGTCAGTAAACAATTAAAAGATCAATTGGAGTTAAACCAGCCTCACGGCAAGAATGCCATAGGCGTATTATTGTTCCAAGATCTGGCCGTTATTCCTTTTTTGATTTTAATCCCCAGCCTAGCCAACGGTGAGCACGATGTATGGAAACCCCTGCTTGAATCTTTATTAAAGGGCGGCTTAGTATTGTTGATCATGCTTGGTTTGGGCCGTTGGGTTATGCGCCCCTTGTTTCATGAAATCGCCAAAGCAAGATCACTAGAATTATTTACCCTAACTGTCTTGCTGGTTACCCTATCTGCCGCTTGGCTGACAGAAGTGGCTGGTTTATCGCTCGCTTTAGGTGCTTTTTTATCCGGGATGATGTTGGGGGAAACCGAATATCGCCACCAAATTGAAGTGGAAATTAGACCTTTTAGAGATATTTTACTGGGTTTATTCTTCATTTCTACCGGCATGCTCTTAAACTACCATATTTTAAACAAGGCAATATTGCCATTATTAATGCTCATTGCCACCATCACTGTCATCAAGGGCCTCATCATCTATGGCTCAGCGCGTTTATTGCGCATAGAAAATAAAGACAGCATCAAAACAGCCTTAGTGTTAGCCCAAGGGGGTGAGTTTGGTTTTGCGCTCTTATCCATTGCTTTTAGCGAAGACATCCTTCCGGTAACCCATGGGCAAGTTATCCTTGCGGCATTAGTGTTTAGCATGGCCATATCCCCTTTTTTAATTCGTTATAATGACAAAATCGCTTGTTTTTTATTAAAAAAGAAAAAAGAGCCCCTAATAACGCCCCCAAAGACCCTCAACCAAGAGGCTTTACAACGCGTGAGTGGCTTACAAGATCACATCATTATTTGTGGTTATGGGCGTGTGGGGCAAAATATGGCGCATTTTTTGGAACGCGAAAATTTTAATACCATTGCTGTCGATATGGATCCCAAGCGCGTCATAGACAGTGAGCTTGCCGGTAACACGGTTATCTTTGGCGATTCAGGCAATCTAGCCTTGTTAAAATCAATAGGCTTAGACAGAGCGCGCGCGCTGGTCTTTAGCTTCGTAGACAGCCACACGGTATTAAACATATTACCGCAAATTCGCAGAGAATTACCTCATTTGCCTATATTAGTGCGAACGCGCGACGATTCACAATTGGCGCTGTATCAAAAAGCAGGTGCGACCGAAGTGGTTCCTGAAACCCTAGAAGCAAGCCTCATGCTATCCTTTCAAACCATGATACTGTTGCAGGTACCTCCACGTAAAGCCATGCGACACTTAATGCATGCCCGTAAAAATCGCTATCAATTTTTGCATGAATATTTTCCTGGCGAAGAATTCGCCGATAACGCTGAGATGACGCCTGAGAAAAAACAATTGGCCGTGGTCACTTTAGATCAAAACGCACGAGCAATTGGTGCATTGGTCAAAGACTTGGAACTAGAAGGCGTAGCATTAACCGCCGTGCGTCGGGGCGGCATACGGGGTGATGAGCCCTCCCCCGATACGGAACTTAGAGAACAAGACGTGTTAATACTCTATGGCACGCCGCAACAACTCGCACACGCTGAGAAGAAATTGCTGCAGGGGTGAAGTGTGCAAATTAATCTTCTTCATCACGGTTTGTGCGGTTATTGCTAAAATTGGTTATGGCTTATTCTTTGGCTGATTTTCTATAAAGGTTTGAACGTAATTTTTCATTGGTTTCCAAAATCCCGCCATCAATAACCCTGTTGATGCAAGAGCCGCGATGGTAGTCATTCTCAAGAAAAATTTTTTAGAAGATATTGATTTTAATAGGGGGAATTCACTCGGCTGTATATTAATATTTTTTCTTGAAGAGATATGCGCGTCTATCATTTGTCGCGAGAGGCTCACTGAATTTGGTAAGTGTGGTAAGCGATCAATTGAAAACCACTGCGCATCTTCTAATTCTTTGTTATCGACATGAATGTTCCCAGCGGCATGTTCTGCCGTGAAACCAAACATCAAATTGTTTGGAAATGGCCAGGGCTGGGATGCCACATAACGTAAGTTTTTTATTTCAATACCGACTTCTTCTTTTACTTCTCGAACCACTGTTTCCTCTACTGTTTCTCCTGCTTCAACAAATCCCGCTAATATATTATAGAGACCCGGTTTAAATGTGTGTGAACGTGCCAATAGAATTTCATCATTACGCCAAATTAATACCAACAGGGCAAATTAAGTTTTTTGAGTGCGGAAAAAGTAGGTATCGTTACTATATTTTCTTGTGTTTGTAAAAATAACGTTTCTTCTCTAAAAAGAAACCATAATTCATTTTGAATTGTCTGAGCGGTCTCTATTCCAGCATGGTCATCTTTTTTCATACTGTTATGTTCTCGCAGATCTTTTGACAGTTGACTCTGAAATCGTCCGTGATGATTAAAAAAAGACCAAGTTTTTCTATTGTACATAATAGGCCGAAAAGAAAACATACCGATCCCCTAGCGTTGAGTTAGTTGCTTTTAGAACTCAAAAATATCTTGGCCAATACCCTCCCCCCGTTTCCATTTAAGTGATTAGTATCAGCATAGACGGGCCAACCATCATACATAAATCGATCTTTCTTAAACTGATTGTAGACTACACTTAAATCGACCCAGTAAAAATTGGGTTCTTTTGATATCAGATTGCGTATCACAACGTTTCCCTCTTCTCCATGCGGAATGACGTTTGCACCTAATTGAATACCTAAATAATCGAATAATGGTGATCTTTGGATAGAGCGATCGATCACTGGCTCGTCGTAGAAGAAATAAATAGGCGTCTTAGCTGCAATTCGCCGCAACGAATCTAGCTTAAAAATAGGGGGGGGATCATTCTGCTTGGTAAACACATTAAAGTTACCCGAAAAAAGATTGAAAGCATTCGCAACAAAGATTGCTTTATAGTATTGATGGTTATCGCGAATAAATCTCAGCATCGTATCGCAGTTTTTAATTCGCTCAGGTGTCATCACCACAGTAGGTGCCCTATGCGCCATCCCATCCTCACTCAACTGGCATGCCCCCACAGCGAACATGGTGGCGCGAAACCCTTCTTTTTTACCCATGGCATCAATGAGTGCACCTAGCGCTGCGGCATGCGAATCACCAACCAGTAATACCGTCGATTTGACATGAGGCGCGCCCAACTCACATAGGTTGTCAACTGTGGTACGTGTTGGATTGGGAAAGGTTCGATCAAAACAAGGAGCGACCCAGCCATCTGTTAAACGCATATTTTGGCCATTGACTGTCACATTAGTATAACGCTTGCCTATTACAGGCGGGATCCCTAACGTCTCAACGCCTGTTAGTGACAACAGCAAGCACAACACCAGCCCGTTCATTACAGTAAAGGTCGGAAACACTATGGTTGATCGAGATGTGGATCGCTGAAATGGTTTTTCGACAAAATGATAGGTCAATATAGCCAACAAAAAAGTAAGCGCAAATAAGGGAATGAAAAATTGTGTTGGTATAGCCTCACCGCCAATAAAGCGAGTGATAGAAAAAACAGGCCAATGCCATAAGTAGAGCGAATACGAAATGCATCCAATAAACACCAGCATGCGCCTCGTTAACAGCCAATCAATCCACGTCGGGTTGCATGTATTTGCCATACTGAAATAAATAAGCAACGACGATCCAGCGCAAGGGAGTAAAACACGCCAGCCAGGATAATACTTTTCCCCTAGAAAACAGCATGAAATAAGCAATAATCCCATACCTGCATACACACCTAATCGAGAAACCCATTGCACATTTCGCATAGGTGGTAGAATAGCAATCAACGCGCCACAAGCCATTTCACCAAATCGTGGGATAGACAAGAAATAAAGGTTTGCATGAGAAATGGGATCCAGGCTCCACTTTATGCTCAATGCAAAACAAACAACTGCAATTAAGATGATTAATACGAGAGGATAGAGTCTCAAAACTCGCGCGAGTCGCTGATTCGTCATCAGTAACAACGGTAGTAATAATAACGGCCAAAATAAATAGAATTGCTCCTCTATTGAGAGCGACCAATAATGCAGAAAAAAATTAACACTACCATCCGCAGTAAAATAATTACTCGTATGCATATTAAAAACAAACCCTAGCACGTATCTTGCATCCGGTAACAATAGTCCATTCAATTGACTGGCTAAAAACACGGTCACAAGAAAAACAAGAATAGATGCAGGAAAAATTCGTTTTATTCGCCGAACATAAAAGTTAGTAAGCGAGAATCGATGATCATATATCATCGCCGTAATACGACCTGTAATTAGATAAGCCGATATAACGAAAAAAATATCTACGCCGACAAATCCACCCGGCAACCAGTTCGCATTAAAGTGAAACAGCATCACGGTCAAAACAGCAATGGCTCTCAGCCCATCAATATCTGCTCGGCGAACAGTGGACGTCATGCCAGGGCCTTCTCCGACTCCAGAGGGTTCGACAAGGTCAAAATAACCGCTGGCAGATCATTAGCATGATGGACGATTGCATCCGCCCCCGAAGCATTCGGCGCCACATCAGCATAGCCGTAAGTGAGAAAGACGCTTGGGATACCCGTATTTTTTGCTGCGTTTATATCTGACATCGCATCGCCGATAAAAATCGCATGCGCTGTTGACTCGTCAAAACCTGCTTCCCTCATGGTGCCTTCTACATGACGACGATCTGGCTTTTTTATTCCCATAAAAAAATCACCGCCACATACAGCTAGAAAATGATGCCTGATATGCAGATGCTCAAGAATATGTGCTGCAAGAAGTGTATTCTTGTTTGAGCAAATAGCCATCTTGAATCCCTGCGCACTCAGCACATTCAGTGCTGTTTCAATGCCAGGATAAAGTGCTATTTCATTCAGCATACTCTGTTCGTAATACGCTACGAATGCTTGAAAAATTATCTGTTTCTTTTCATCTGGCATCGTAGCATAAGCAGAACCAAAGCCTCCTCCCAAGAGACCAACTACACCTTGGCTAATCAGATGCAGCACAGAAGCAGGTGCAACAGGTGCCTCGTTATAGTCAGCCAGCACCGCATTTAAAGCAGCAACTAAACCGGGCGACGTATCGGCCAAAGTCCCGTCAAGATCAAAAATAAGTAAAGGTTTCATATTGGAATCTACTCGTGTTATCAATGGGTTAAGAATAAGAGAAAAAACATTACTTGCATTGTTAATAGCTGCTTTGGCTGCAACAATACCATCAGGTCGCATAAGCACCATTTCTTCAGTTTGCAAACCAAGACAGTTACACACCTGTTGCCACTCATCCGGATTTTGAAGTTGGATCAGTTTGACTACTTCTTTGTATTGTCCCCAGAAATCACCATCAGGCAAGGTACTGCCATAAATCAGATAGAAATAGCAGCCATCAACAAGGTCATAACTGCATAAATGTTTTCCCTGATGTGTCAATTTAAAATAAGGAATAAGCCGCCCAACCAAACCGGCGTTATTTTCAGCTAATAGCCCTTTTTCATAACGCTGATTTAATCCAGAGAAGTGTAGCGGTAATGTAGCCAAGCGCTGCCGGTTAGCCATAATCGGCAGCCAATCACGCAAGGATGCTGAATCACGATTGACTCGGGTGATGAGCGCCGTCATTTCATTCGTGTTATCAATCAATTGTTGGGTTAAAGTACGACGTTCTAATTCATACGAAGCTAACACCGGTTCGCGAAAGCGCTTTCTTAAAATGCCCGCTAAACGCCAAGCGAGTGCCAGTGCATCTTGGAAGCCCGTGTTCATTCCTAACCCACCAATGGAACTAAAAATATGACTAGCATCGCCCGCTAGCAGAACACGCCCATGGCCGTAGTGTTCTGCTAAGCGATTATGGTAAGTGGTATTCGATTCCCAAACAATGTCGTGCAACATAAGACCCAATGGCCCGTATTTCATAATAAGGTCTTGATAAATGGCTAATTTATTACCCACTATTTCTTCTTTGTCATTATTGGGTGTTCTAATGATGATACGATGCTTATCATCAGATAACGGAATCAAAATAAAAAAAGCATCCTCACTAACAAAATAGTGCACACTTTTCACATCGCCAGACCAGCTAATAGTACCATCAACCATGATAAATCCGGTGCCATGATCCCTGCCGGTAAACGAAAGGCCCAATTGCTCGCGAACCATACTTTTGCTGCCATCACAACCAACAATATATTGTGCTGTGAGGCGCTCTTCTCTACCTGTTTCATTATGATGTGCGTAGACATGGACAACATCGGAATCCGCTTGCAGACGAACGACTGCTACATCACGCTGTAATATCCCGCCGGATGCTAAAAAATGGGCTTCTAACAACGCTTCTGTTTTGGGTTGTACCAAGCAAAGACTATAATTGTACTTGGAGGGCAACCGTCTGTAATTCACATGCATGAGGCGCTTTTGTTGCCAATACAGATGAAGATCCTGCACTCGCTTTCCCACTGCATCGAACTGGTCATATATACCCAATGCATGCAGAATGGCAAGCGAATAGGCATTCATCGATACCGCTTTGGATTGGGTCGAACGAGTCGCACGCTTTTCTAGCACGCGCACGCCTACGCCTAATTTTCTGAGCCAGCAACCTAAGAGCAGACCGACGGGGCCTGCTCCTACAATCACCACTTCTTCTTTATGATCATTCATTATCACGACCTACATATCTTGTAATTTCTTAAGTTCATCTGACGTAAATGGTGCATCAAAATCAACAATCTGCATCTCAACAAGATTTTCACTGACAAATGAATCTTCCGCCAAAATCTTCATTAGTTTATCCTTATCCATTGATCTGCTGACGATTACACCACCGATTTTGCCGCGCCGTGGCCCCGCCATGATAAAATAACCGCTCTTGATGTATTGCTCAACCCACCCACTGTGCTGCGCACGATGCGGGTCCACTTGAGTGGTAGGGACTACATAATTACTGATAATCAAAAACATAGAGTTCTCCTTTATTTAAGTTAATGTGATGCTTCTAGCTTACTTCCACCTCAATGGGTGAAATCCGCTGTGTCTCTTTCAGAGAAGTAATAGCTACTCCAACTGATAATCCGATACCAAATCCGCATAATATCACTTTGTTAAAGCGTATGGCATGGATGTCTTGCAATCTCGCCATCAGCAATGGAATCGATGCAGGGCCCGTATTCCCTGTTTCGGCCAAGTCAATCACCCATTGATTTGGCGTAAAACCAGTTAGTTTTCTCAGATACTTAAGCATGAGCATGTTGGCCTGATGAAAGAACGCAAGGTCAATTTCTGCTGGAGTCAGCCCACATTGGTCAAGTAGCTTATTAACCATGCTTGGCACACGCGAAAGTGCAAATTTCATGACTTCACTGCCATCCATATATAAATGACCCGCCGTTGCTGCTCTGTCATGAAACAAATTATAGGTGAGTGGGGTATGAAGATGCGGTCTGCCAGCACCATCCGTATCAAACAAAAAATCGATTTTTTCTGCGCCAGGCCCTAATAAGGCGACACCCACAGCGTCACCAAATACTGCCTGAACATGCCTATCTCCCGGTTTAATCAACTTAGTGGTGACATCCCCTGCGCACAGTAAGACATTTTTATGCCCTGCTCGCACAAGCATAACGGCTTGCAGCAGACCATATACAAAACCAGGGCAACCGAAATTAAGATCAAAAGTCAGGCAACTTCGCGGCAAACCCAAAGATGCATGAATGCCCAAAGCCACACCGGGCATGAAATCATCTGGTGTTTGCGTCACCACGACAACCGCATCAATATCACTTGCCGATACATTCGCATTGGTAAGCAGATGACGAGCAGCAGCCGTGCATAGGTCTCCTGTAGTCAACTTTCCAGCAACACGTACAGATGAGATACCTGTACTTTCAACAATGCGTCTCATTTCAGTCTCACCATATAAGGAAGCAAGATTTTTCATCTCTAACCGTGTTTTAGGCAAAGCAGCGGTTACCGCACGTAATTGCACATCACTGAAAGACAAACTCATATCATCGCACCTGTTTCAATTAGGGCCCACAAATCGCCGACTGTTTGAATAGTCATGAGCTTTTGTATCTCTATTTTGCAATCAAGTTCACCTATCAAAAATGCAACCAGTGACACCCATGCAATCGAGTCCCATCCACCAACATTGCTGATTTTTAATTCGTCGGTAATGGTAGACATAGGCAAATCTAGTAGCTTAGCCAATTCCGAACGTATCATATTTTTATTCATGCCATTTCCCCTTCTTTAATCAATGTAGACTGCAAAGCGATTGCCCCTAATTTTTTTGACCTCGCTGTATGTAACAGGGCATCGGTGATCAAGATTTTTCTTGGTATGTATGCGGCTGGCAATTTTTGATGACAAAATTCATAGAGCCGACGACGAAATGATGTTAATTTTTCAGTTGTCTGCAATTTAAATGCGGCGCCAACCACCTGCCCCATGATCGGGTTCTCCAATGCGGTCACCGCCACTTCAAGTACCCCAGGCATATTGCGAAGCACATTTTCTATTTCGTTAGGGTAGACTTTTTCACCGCCCACATTGATGAGGTCGGACTGTCGCCCTAGCACCCGGTAGCGATCGCCTTCTTGCTGCACTGCATCGCCCGTTTTAAAATAACCATCTGATGTAAATGGTGAGGAGGCGTTAATGTAGCCCAGCATGCTTGTCTTTACCTTCACTTCCAACAAGCCATCCACAATGCGAATATTACATTGCTCTTTATCAAATGTTATCCACGTGGACAAAGATGAAACCGATTTAGCCGGTATCACACCCGTCTCACTTAGCCCATACGCTTGTGAGAACCTTACCCAAGGCAGCTGCTGAGTTAACACCACTAGCAGACTCTCTGGCATGGGCTCTGTTCCATAGTTAATCACTTTAAGGCTACTGAAATCATGGCGCATTAATGCGCCGCTCATCACAAGCAAATTAAGAAAGGTAGGCGACGCGGTGATGGCCTCCACGCGATGCTGTGCTATCGCTTGTGCTACCATATCCGGTGACCGCGATGCCGGTATAACAAGCTTTCCTACATTGAATAAAATATAGAACAGCGTGTTAAACCCACCGATGTGATCAAACAAAAGAAAGGAAATGGAAGTCAAACATCGTTTTTGTAATACATGTTTATCCAGCATGGCGCGAGCTGAGTGGATGCTTGCTTTTGGCTGACCCGTTGACCCGGAGGAAAAAATCACAAAGCCGGCTTCTTTACGGTGGTTCATATCACTCAGTATTGGATGGGAAGTCTCAATACCAGTAGGAAGAATCTCTATCTGATTACCCTCTCCTATTTTGATTACTCGCGTTGCTTGAACAAGATGAGCACGCGCATTAACGAGCGCATCCTGGGTCGCGCAACACAATGCCACCACATTGCCTAAACGCCACAACGCGAGCAAACAGGCAATAGTCGATGAAGAATAATCCCCAATCAGCAACACAGTTATACCGTCACAACCATATTTTCGTGCGAGCAAGTCAGTATCCTGAATCTTAGCTAACAACTGCTCGTATGTCATCTCTTCTTTAGAGGTCATGAGCGCTGTTTTCTCTTTTGCTGCTTCAAATCGGCTGAACAGTTCACAGAGCGTATTCATACGCCTCCCAAATAAATATTCTGACCCGTGACAAATGCACTTTCTTTGCGTAAGAAAAAATCGATGACGTTTGCAACATCCTCAAAGGTGCCAAATCGTTTGATGGCTTGTCTCGAAAGTAAGCGATCCATCCTGTCTTTGGGTACAGAACGAATTAAATCCGTCTCAATGGGCGTGGGCCCAATCGCATTAACTGTGATGCCGAGGGGTGCCAGCTCTCGTGCAGCAATCGCGGTCATCGAAAGAATGGCTGCTTTAGAAGCAGCATACATAGCCTCACCTTCCAGATTAAGTGGTGTAGCAACCGTCGTGAAATTAACAATACGGCCAAACTGCTGAGGTGCCATCAACTTGGCTGCTTCACGACAAAATAGAAAGGAACCCATCAGATTCGTTTGAAAAACATTTTGTGCTGTGTCTAACGGTGTAAGCAGAAAATGATTCATACTCGCTATACCCGCGTTATTAATCAAATGGTCAAGCTGTCCATAAGTCGTACGAATAAAAGTGATGATCCGACGAACCGCTTCTTCATCTGCTACATCAGCACAAAAATGTGTGTAACCAGGTAAGTGCCAATCTACTGGTGCGCGACTACACCCTACCACTTGCTGCCCTTGCTGCAGATAGTGTTTAACTAGATATTTACCAATGCCTTTACGGGTGCCTGTAATCAGTGTCACTAGCTGCTTACGCATGTTGTTTCTTCTGTATTAATGAGGTAATGAATTCGGCTAAAGAACCAATGGTGGCAAAGGGGCTGCGATATGCAGACATCGCTTTCTCGCTGACGATCGTGATAGCAATGCCCATCTGCATTTCAACCATTTCTTCTATATTCAAAATGAGTGTCACTAATCCCAATGAATCTAAAACGCTTCCTGGCCCCAAAAGAGGCGTCGCTTCTCCCTCGGAAGTATCGATTGGCACAGATAATAAGGGTGCTTGTGCATCAAGGGCAGTTTGGATGATCTGGCTGATTGTTTGGTTCATTGATAGGCCTCGTAGTTTTGCAATATAAATCCGCGTTTGATGATCCCGCCCATATCCATTAGCTGATCCTGGCTTAAGGGAGGAAAGCGCCAAACAGCGTTTTTCTGGGACCTATTTTCGGGTTCAATAGCACTTGAGAATACAAGTCCCTTACTATTGATTTTGATACTACGAATATCATCTATCTCTACGTTGTGATAGGTAGTCATGCATCTATCGCGAGAAATGCTGACACACTCAGCGGGATATTCCTTGTTCTCTGCATCAACCAATCTGCAACGTACCTTATCGGCTTGAATAGGTACGTACAGATGACCATTTTTTTCATAAAGAAATAGGTTGCGAAAACGCTTGAATTGGTTCATGTCAATGATGTTAACCACTGAATCGATGATCGCAATCAGCTTTCTCCTTTGAAAAAGGGCAACACGGTATTCTATTTTTTTTGCGCGCGCATCTCGCTCTTCTTGCATATCATCAACAACCAACTCAAGCGGATACATTAGATCAACATAACCATAAAAGTTGCAATATAATTTATCGAGACTAACAGTGACATCTCCACGAACATGTTGTGTCATTGTATACACATGGGTATAAACAGCTTGGCGTTGAGCCTCAATCAACATAGTACCAGGCACATGTTCATGATCTTTGCGATAAAAGAAGTAATGATCTGCTTGATTAATCATCTTGTAAGAAGTTGAACGAAAAAGTTCGGCAATAGGATATTCTATTTTGTTGGCGTTAGCATACAAATTTTCAAGCTGCTGCAGTATGTCAGCATGTGACGCTGAAAATTCAGCTTCTATAATTTGATAAGGCAACGCACGATATGGCTCCCATGCTGGATCCAAAGGAATAGTCCTATCAAAAAGGCTAGTCAATCCCTGATTACTATTTGTTAAGGCCAAACGAAATAGATCACCATTTTGTTCATGGGGTTTGTACAACGCTAGTAAACAACCCAGTCCTGCTTGCACCCATTGATCCGCCGCGCTCTTCTCTATTTGCAATGGCAACGCAGGACGTGGTTGTCTCACCAACACATCTTCTGCTGAATCTTTGTGGACCAGTTTTGGTGTGATCACTGAGTTTTTCATATATTCTTCTCGACGCAAGCCGACAATTCAGCCGTTTTTTGAGTCGTGTCGATCTCCAGACCTTCACCAATTTTTGTTCGATAAAGCAGAATGAAAATCAGCGCAGTCGAGATCGCTGTCAGTACAATCAATACGTTTACTAATTGATGGAATGCATAGTTATAAGCGGAAACAAGCTGATTGTGTGGCACCGTAGGTAACAGTTGGCTAGCGTGCTCCATCGCACCTGCCGCCAACTGTGCCGTCGCGCCTGCAATCTGTGTTGCACTTAACCCATTCGTTGCAATAGTCAAACTATGTGACATAAAAAGTGCCAATAGCGATCCCACAATCGCGATAGCAGTACTATCAAATGACACGCGTAGAGCACCAAAAATACCAATCGCCACCCCTGCTTTCTCTTTAGGCACCACAGACACGGCTAAGTTGTCCATCAATCCCCATGGCACAGCGACACCAAACCCAATGATGAATAGCACCAATTTCATACTCCAATCATGCATACCCATGGGAAGAGCATTCAGCATCATCAACCCTATAATGGAAATCACCATGCCGCCACCCGAAAGCATACCGACAGATACCCACTTGGTTAAACTTGCCGCTAAAAATGGGACAAATAACAAAGAACCAGAAAACCAAATCATCAAAATGCCTGCATCAAGTGCACTCATCTGCTCAATGCCAATGAATCGCAACGGCAGAATGACTAGCAACACCGCATAACAATAGGCAGCAGCAAGCGGCAGTAGTTGCGCACCGACGAAAGCAGGATAAGAGAACAAAGATAAATCCAGCATTGGATGGACTATTCGCTTTTCTACCCAAATAAATAGGCATAAAAGCAGCACAACTATCAGTAATAGAACAATCACAGTGGGGCTTAACCAACCACGAACGGGTGCTTCTATCACCGCGTAAGTAAACAGCGCTAACATCATCGTAAATAAAGTGGCGCCAATCTTATCTAGTCCTTTGGCGTTTGGATCTTTGCTATCATGCATGCACAGTAGACAAACAATCAGCGCAATGACGCTCAACACCGTACTACCAAAGAAAACAGCATGCCAACCAAAATAAGTAATGAGTACGGCTGCTATCGTTGGCCCGAAAGCTAATCCTGCTCCGAAAGTAATTCCTATCACGCTAAATATTTTTGCTCGGGTATGCCCTTCAAATTCTTGAGCAAGAATAGAGATGCCACCCGCATATGCACAAGCAGCTGCAATACCTTGCGGTATACGTAATAAGTCAAGAACCCACACACTGGGAGAAAAAGGCATCAGCAATGAGGTGATAGTAGAGATCAACAGACCTATCCCAAATATTTTTTTACGCCCATATTGGTCAGCCATCACACCTGCCACCATCAACGTACTACCACAGCTGAGAAAGAACGCATTCGTTATCCACGACAGCGCAACGGCACTACCTGGCAAGCTCGCTGCTATATAAGGTTGCGCCATCGGCCCAGCTGTAAAATTTAATGGCACGCTAAAACAGGCAAGGATAATCGCGAATAATAGAGCTCCTTTTCTCGCATATATTTTTTCATTTACTACGTTGGCTTGCATATGTTTCTCTCGTTCGTTTAAGCAAAATTGACAATAGGATTATTTTTAATTTCACACTTTCCATCCACTTTTAGAGTAGTTGGAATACGTATATATGGAATTCCACGACGATATAAGCTTGCAGCAAAACCAACAATATCAAGCACAACACCACCACCAATTGCAATCACAGCTTCTGCGCGACGTAGCAATCCTGCGTCTGTCATTGCTTCAGAAACTTCCAGAGTTTGTCGCATAGTTTTTGATGCTTCATCGCCAGCAATAATTTTCCAAACAGGAGAGATATTCCATGCTCGACAATAAGAGTCTAAGTTTTTTAAATACAAAGCTACTACTTTAGCATCAATAACAATTAGCCTTCGTTTTATTTTTTCACCATCTACACCACAGGCATTAGCAAAAACAGCATTTTCTGGATTCAATAACTCTCTATTTAGGCTTACCGAATAGTTAACTTTTTGAAGTGAATTAACTTGCCATTTTAAAGAATTCATATCAAAAAAAGGCAAGTATGATGCATCAGATAGTGCGTGGTTATTTATAATTTCTTGTTTCATATCATCACTTCTCCAAAAATTGGGGCTTAAGATACGGCTTGTTTTTTGAATACTGAAACAATTTCCATATCCTGCTCTTAAATTAGCAAACACAACCCAAGGGCTCTATTTAAGCAGAGTCCCTTTCCTTACCTAATCGCTACATTATTTCTTTCATTATTTCCCTTACCACATCTCTTCAGTAAAATGACGGGCAGAGCCTTGAGAATCAGAAGGCCCTACCAGTCAAGTACCATCGTCCAGGGCAGGGATTAAGGTTCTTTCATAATCAGTTTGCTTTGCTCCTATTAAAGTGGTGGGTAATGCTAGCCCTACCGCCAAGTTCCTACTTTTGAGCCCGCTTAAGAAGAAACCCTTCTCAACTGCTGCATTATTGCCCTTAAAAGAAACAAAAACTCTATAAAACACATAATATAGAAAAATAATGTCGATGTCAGCATTTTTCGATACTTTTTCTTGTTTATTTGTGAAATATCATTTTTTTTAAACAAAACTTCTTTTTACCATGTCACAGATAAAACTTTATGCTATGATGGGCATCATGTCAGAAGATAAATTGAGCAAAATTTTAAAACGGATATTGTTCCATAAGGATATGCGGATCAGTGATCTAGCCCGCGCTACAGGCATCCCTAAACCAACCGCTCATAGAATTGTTACTGGTAGCTGCGCGCGTCCGCATGTAGGGTCCTTAATACCTATTGCAGAGTACTTTGGGGTTACCATTGAGCAATTAAGAGGCTTAGAGCCTATCGAGTGGTTGAATAATTCGGAACAATTAAAAGAACTCGGTGTAAATCAAGTTCCACTTTTAGGCTGGCAAGATGCCAAAGAAAACATGACTGATGAGACTATGCAACTATACCGTAATTGCAAAAAAATATACACTGAAACTCTTGTCAGCAATTTGGCTTTTGCCTTAGAGCTTAAAGATTCATCCATGGAACCTATATTTCCCATCAATAGTTTGGCTATTTTTGACCCACAAAGAAACTATAGGGATCGTCACTACGTTTTGGTAAAATTGCAGCAATACGATGAGCCATTATTTAGACAACTCATTATTGATGCCGAAGACTTATTTATTAAACCATTGCACCCCGATTTAGAGCACTTTAGGATGCATATGTTAGGAAAAAATGATATTATATTAGCAGTACTGGCAGAATCAAGACAGCACTTTATTTCTTAAAGGAGTCTAAGAATGATGAAGAAACAGGCCTATATCCCTGAATATATTTCTTGGCTTTTAGAAAAATATAATGAAATTGGCAAAAATAATCAACCCACAACCCAATATCGTTTGGTTGCAGTTAAGGAAAAATCAAATGGTAAATATCAGCTTTCCTTTCAACTGATAGGAAAAGCCGTTATTTTTAAGTCCAGTCCTGAAGAAATTCTTGCAAATGAAGAAATCATTGAATATTTCTCAAGTAAAGATATTCACACCATCACACAACTCGCTTGTAAATTCGAGCGCAAATCAAAAATAGAAATTGTTTCCAAACGTTTCTCGGAAAAATTAAATACGCTTGTCTTTAAAATAAAATCTCTATCAAATGGGGCGATCAGCGAAAACAGCGCATCGGCCTTATCAAAGGATAATGCGGTTATAAAAAGTTTATCCTCTAAAGATGCACATATCATTGGATACGCCGCAGCACAAGAGGAGAATAACTTAGAAAAAAAATTAATTTATGAACTTCGCAAAGAAACATAATTTAAGCTTTTCAATGATACCATTTTTACAGTACAAACCCAAGCCTCATTATAAGTCTCCGTTCTTATAAACTTGCTCGAATAGATGCAGTATTCTCATAAAGAAAAGAGACTTCTTTAATATCGTCCACTACACAAGAAAGCATCTGCGAATTAATACCCAGATGAAAAACTGCGCGAAAACGGTTCGCTGAAACTCGTGAAAGACGAATCCCTTTTTCAAAACATTTTTCATAAAATTGATCTGGCAATAGCTGTTTACCATTCCAACTGAAAAACACCATATTTGTTGATTGTGGATGAAATTCAACTTCTATTTGCGGTATCTCTGCTTTCAAGCGATGTGCAAATACGGTCGCAAGTGCGTGATCTTCAGCTAATCGAGATATGTTATATTTTATGGCATAGAGGCCTGCCGCAGTTAAGATACCGCTTTGTCGCAAAGCGCCACCAAAAAGATGCTTCAATCGCATTGCTTTTTCAAAATAAATAGTAGGGAAACTCAATACTGCTCCAATTGGGCATCCCAACCCTTTTGATAAGCAAATCGTCACCGTGTCAAAACCAAAAGTTAATTCCTTTGGCTTAACGCCAAGTTTGATTGCAGCATTGAATAAACGAGAACCATCAAGATGTGTTTTTAGCTTAAGCTCTTCTGCCATTCGTAAAACAGAGGATAGCGTTTCTAAATCCCAAGCAAGACCACCACCTAAATTAGTCGTATTTTCTATTGATATGCATGTTGATACAGGATAATGTCTTCCTGTTCGTTTCCCGGCGCAAGCATTGAGCAAATCTTCAGCTGTAAAAATACCTGTTTTAGTCTGAATAGGTCGCGTCATCACTCCAGAATGAATCGCAGGCCCCCCCGCTTCGGCGGTAAATAAGTGGCAATTTTCTGCGGCGATCAATACATCTCCTGGGTTACACAATAGGGCTATTGCTACTTGATTAGCCATTGTTGCAGAAGGGAAAAATAATGATTTCTCAAACCCAAGTAATTCAGCAACCGTCTTTTGCAGAGCTTCCGTAGTGGGATCTTCTTCTTTTTGTTCATCTCCTAGAGGTGCCTCCATCATGGCTTGTTTCATTTTTAAAGTTGGCTGTGTTGCAGTATCGCTAGAAAGATCCACCCCAGTAAACATTAAAAATCCATCCTTTTATTCGTTTGAATCTATCTCCTGAAAACGTAATAGGAGCCTCATAAACATCTATCCCGATACGCCGTTTAAAATAATTCACGAACCATTGTGATGGCATCGCAAAAACAAGGGTTGTAAGTACCTTAACAAGGTATATGGTAATAATAATTTTTAACAGATCTCTTGATGGCAGTGAACCAAATTTTATCATAACCACTGCAATCAGGGAGTAAAGTGCCTCCGCTATAGTTGATGATCCAATACTACGTTTCCAAAAATACCGGCCCCTGACTAATACTTTCCATTTTGTAATAATGTAAGAATTTACGAGATTAGGAGGCGCGCAATAATTACTTTTACAACTCCTATTTTTTCTGGCGTTTTCTTGGTTTAATAGCATAATTCCATTCACCATGAAATTTATCTTCCACCAACCTCATT
>VFJV01000154.1 GCA_009885895.1 Gammaproteobacteria bacterium | reverse complement strand
GCGTCTAGGACAAATGCGCCTAAAGGCCTAAACAGCTTTAAGAACTTTTTGCGACACAACCAGGGTTGGGTGTGTATTTTCGGTTCTGCAATCAGGAGAGGCCTCACCAGTCATTCGATTCACGCACGCCAGCAGAAGTATATGGCGGCTTATACACGGTAACGGCATGAAGAACAGCCTGTGGGTATGTGGATGCGTCCTTCGGACCAGCCAGCGCCCTTCGGGAGGTATGGATAAGCTATGGATAACAAAAAGACGCTAACCACCGCTTGACCATACTCGCTGGTTTTGCGACCACATACCCACAGGCTCGGAACAAATTTTTTTATTTTTTTAGCGTAGTCGTCCGCATCTAAATGCGTATAAAAGAACCAATGAATGGTCTTTCTTTAAGCATTTGGCTTGTTTTCATGCACTTTACTTTAGAATTTACATCCATTAAGCAAAACATGTGCTTGATTTAGTGAATCTCTGTCAATAAATGCACAGTTAATTGTCAAAAAAGGAACGTAATTTAGATATCTGGTTTTTTTGTCAATACCTCTTTAGCACTTTTCCTCACGCTTTAGATGCGATAGCCCTGGGAGGGGATTTTTAATTATTGACACTCATATGATTACCCTGTATCTTCAGCCCCTTATCTGATAAGTAAAAATCATTAATCATAAAATTAGAAGAGGTTCCTATGAGAAATAATAAAATACTATGTGTTGCGCTGCTTGCGGCTGGCGTTTGTGTAGCGAGTACGGGTTATGCGGCCTTGAATGGCGCGTATACAACAGCTCAGGTGGGTGTAGCGGGCCTGGGGTTCAATGACGAGGGGCCTTATTTTCATTTTGCTTTAGGGGATCAGTTGAACCATTATTTTGCGGTAGAAGGGGGCGTGACAGCCATTCCTACCACAAGCGGTGGTGGGAGTGGTTTTCTTTCGGATGGTGTAGCACACCTTTATTCTCTGGATGGCGATGTGAAAGCTATGTTACCGCTAGATGATCGCGTTAATCTGTATGCAAAAGCGGGGCCTTCTTTGGCTTATTTCAAAAAAGATTATGGCGATGATCACTTGGGTGTTATGGCTAATGTTGCTGTGGGTGTGGCCTTCAATGTCACAGAACATTGGACTACGGATTTCTCTGTAGGTGCAATGGTAGGTGATGGGGCTGGCGTTTCAACAATGCAACTAGGACTAGGTTACCACTTTGCATAGTCAATGAACTTCTCTCCAGTATGTCGTATTATATTCGACATACTGGAGGGGGTGTTATAGATATCCATATTATTAAAAAAATCCTAACTGCTCGCCCCCTTTGATACTATTTCAAGAGCGCGAAAATAACTGTTCCTTTATTGCGAACTGCGCTCGTTCAGTTTCTAGAAATTTTATTATTTAAAAGACATTCACACACAGTGACTTTTTTATAATTTTGCGTTTTCGCTTGCTCGCAATGACAAGTTCCGCGCATAACAATCGCATCATGAAATTTTCAAGTTCGTCTTTTTAAGATACAGGGTGCTCTGAGCAAGTTACGATAGCATAGAGCTATCCGATCGTCATTGCGAACAAGCGAGTAGCAGATCTGTAATAGAAACCAGGCACGGCAGTAATAGCTGAATGATTGAATTCAACAAAGCCAGACGAGCGCAGTGCGGCAATCGAGTAAAACACCCAATCTATTATTTCAGAGAGATCTATAGAAGAACTCAATGCCTTTGGTTTTTCGGTGGACGTTGAAACCAAGGCTAAAACAGTAAATACTGCAATAGAATCAGCTTGCATCAAGGCCAAAACACAACAGCAATGTAGTGTCAGCGCAATTCCCAGCGCGTGATGACGATTTTCACCTTTAGGTCTGCATTTTGAATCAACAATTTACTGGGCAAATCGACTTTACCGACTCCAGAATAATGCTGGAATATGACATCGAAACCATCTTGTTGTAATTCAGTTATATGGCTGTGATTGTCATCAAATTGTAAGTTGGCAGTACTACCCGGCGCAGGTAAACCGCGTGCCCAATAGTAGAGATCATTTACGGGCAATTGCCAGCCAGTAACTTTAGTTAATAGCGTTTGTGCATTATTGTCGGTATAGGTCTTATCTTTAGGGGCGAAATACACACTTTCTGTAGGCGTTGTTTTTAAGGTGCCATAGCCCGTACCTACGGGACCCATAAAGCGTAAGCTATAATCATTTTCGCCCTGTAATTGCCAATTAAACTGCATCGTTTGGTTGCTCTTAGCGGTTTGTATGGCTAAGGCGCCTTCATTGTGCCAGCGGGTTAATTCATTCAGTGTGCGTTGACGTTCTGTCCACGATTGTTGGTTTTGTACCGTCGGGGTAGCTAAGGGCACGTGGGTGGCACAAGCACTGAGTAGCGTTAACAGTAGCAAGCTCAATACTATATTCTTACGCATGGCTAAACTCCTTTTTAATTTAAGATACCGATGTAAATATCCAAGACTGCATTATTGGTCCTGGTCGTAATCCCTACGAGTTCGGTTGTTTTTTGCAAGAGCTATTTCCTATGAATGTTTTTTATTTATCGTGTCATTTTGACATGCTTTTCTGTCATGCACAAGGATTTTTGGTGTACAAATTAAGAAGAGGCCTTAACCCGTAATTGTTAGACCGTATTTACGAGTCCGTAATGGGCATTTTGAGCAAGCTCGGCAATTTCTTAGCTAAGTTAGCCCTTATAATAAGCTCATAAGTGACTAACTTTAAAGCTATTGCAACAAAAAATTGCTCAATGCGCGAATCAAAAAGTAATCCTTTTTTGCAATTACTCGCCCACTCTAACACGATACCGTTATTTTCACGTTTTCTCAATCGTGTCAGAGGGAGGGGGTAGTCACACTACACATTAAACAAGAAATGCATCACATCGCCATCGCGTACTATATAGTCTTTGCCTTCCACGCGCAATTTACCGGCTAATTTAGCACCTTGTTCGCCTTTGTAGGCGATGAAATCGTCGTAAGCAATGACTTCGGCGCGTATGAAACCACGTTCAAAGTCGCTGTGTATGCGCCCGGCGGCCTTAGGGGCACTATCGCCTACACAAATGGTCCAAGCACGGACCTCTTTAACGCCCGCAGTAAAATAAGTCTGTAAACCTAATAATTTATACCCACTGGTGATAAGGCGATTCAAACCGGTTTCGGTTAAACCCATGGCATTTAAAAATTCAGCTTTATCTTCTACGCTTAAGTCTAATAATTCGGCTTCAATGGTGGCGCAGACGGGTACCACGAGGGCCCCTTCTTTTTGGGCGTGCGCTTGTACGACCGCTAATAAAGGGTTGTTTTCGAAGCCATCTTCGGCCACATTGGCAATATACAGCGTAGGCTTAGACGTTAAGAGTTGATACGTCGGAAGCCACTTTTTTTCATCTTCATTTAAAGACAGCGATCGTAAACTTAAACCCTCGTTTAAACGCGCTTTTATTTTTTCTAGAAAGGCGGCTTCTGCCACTGCCTCGGCATTGCCACTACGCGTATTTTTAGCGACGCGCAATAAGATTTTATTGACGGTATCTAAATCTGCCAAGGCCAATTCGGTGTCTATAATGGCGATGTCGTGCAAAGGATCGACCCGCCCAGATACATGAATGACATTGTCGTCTTCAAAACAACGCACGACATGCGCAATGGCATCGGTTTCGCGTATATGCGCTAAAAATTGATTGCCTAAACCTTCGCCTGTGGCAGCACCTTTGACCAACCCGGCAATGTCTACAAACTCCATTACGGTGGGGACAATGTTTTGCGGTTTAATAATGGCTGCAATCGCATCCAAGCGCGCATCGGGTAATGGTACGATGCCTACATTGGGTTCGATGGTGCAAAAAGGATAATTGGCGGCATCGATGCCCGCGCGCGTTAACGCGTTAAATAAGGTAGATTTTCCCACGTTGGGTAAACCTACAATGCCACATTTAAATCCCATTTTAATCCTCTTTTGTATGTAATTGTTGTACTGCGTTTTCCCAATCGCCGTTTAATAGCTTAGGTAAAATTGGGAGCGTTTTTTCGATGGCAAAATCGACTTTATTACGTTCGCTTTGCGAAGCGTGCCCTAATACATAATTTAAAACTTTATCTTTATGTCCTGGATGACCTATGCCTAAACGTAGGCGCGCAAAATGGGGAGATTTTAAAGCCTGCGCAATATCGCGCAATCCATTGTGACCCGCATGACCACCGCCCCATTTTAATTTAACCTCGCCGCAGACTAGGTCTAATTCATCGTGGACAACCAAAATATTTTCAGCGTTGATTTTATAGTAGTTGGCGGCACTGCTCACCGCTAAACCGCTGTGGTTCATGAAGGTATTGGGCTGTAACAATAGGCACTCTATGCCTTGAATTTTGCCCTTGGCCATAAGCCCGTGAAATTTAGAATCGTTGCGTAAGGTATAGCCGTATTCTTCGGCCAGTTTTTCCAAAAACCAAAATCCTGCATTATGCCTGGTTGCAGCGTATTGCGGGCCGGGATTGCCCAGCCCTACAATCAGCTGAATAGGATGATGTTGTATGGCAGTCATTGTTTGGGTTCCTCTTCGTAGGGGTAGGCCCCCTGCCTGCCCACACGGGCAACCACAGGGGGTTGCCCCTACGATAGATTATTTTTACTCGCTCTTGCCTTCTTCAGAAGCACCTTCTTCAGCAGCCACCTCTACTACGGCGGGTACGGCGGGCGCTTCTTCTACTTCTTCTACTTCTTCTACCACAGCTCTAGGTATATGCGCTGCGGCAACGGGCAGATTGTGGCTTTCACCATGGGTTAACGAAACGATGACCGCATCTGCAGGCAATTTTAAGTCGGACAAATGCACGATGTGATCGACTTCTAACGCACTTAAATCCACTTCCAAAAAGGCTGGAATATGCATAGCGGGACAGATGATTTCAACTTCCTTAATTTGATGCGCAACGATGGCGCCATTTTTTACCGCAGGAGAAAGCTCCTCATTCATAAAGTGCAGTGGAACCTTCACATGCAGGCGTTCTGTTCCTGTAACGCGTTGAAAATCCATATGCAAAATTTTAGGTTTATACGCATGGCGTTGAATATCGCGTAAGCGTACAGAATGATTTTCGCCATCGATGTTCAAGTTGAACAACTGGGTATAAATCTGTTCATTTTCCAACGCTTTGATGATTTCATGGTGTTGCAACAACAAAGATTGGGCTTCTTTTTTTGCGCCGTATAAAACAGCTGGAACGCCATTATTGCGACGTAGGCGGCGGCTCGCACCCTTCCCCACATCCGCCCTAGGCGTTGCATTAAGCACGATTGAACTGGTCATAATTTAAGCTCCATAAAGGGGTTAATTAAACAAAAATCCCCGCGACCAGGGCTTTTTGCCTTCAAATACGCCATTTTAGTGCTGAACTGTGCTAAGATAGCACCCCGCAGCTGACCATACTTGAAAGGCGGTCATTGTAGCAGAAAAAAAAGCATCAAGGTAGGGGGTTTTGTGTCTTACTATCGTTTACACGTCTTTATGTGTACTAATTTGCGCCAAGATGGCGAGTCATGCTGTGCCAAAGCGGGAGCCGAGACCTTGCGGGCCTATGCCAAGAAAAAGTTAAGGGCCATGGGTGAGGCGGGTGTTGGCCGTTGTCGCATTAACAGTGCGGGCTGTTTGGACCGTTGTAGCGAGGGGCCGGTCATGGTCATTTATCCTGAAGGCATCTGGTACACCTACCAGAACGAAGCGGATATTGATGAGATTTTACAAAAACAGGTGCTAGAAGGGCAAATCGTTGAGCGCTTGCAATTAAAGGTTAAAAAATAACATGAAATTTGTTGATGAAGTCGTCATTGAAGTCGCGGGCGGCGATGGCGGCCCGGGCTCCATGAGCTTTAGACGTGAAAAATATATTCCTAGGGGCGGGCCTGATGGCGGCGATGGCGGCGATGGCGGTAGTGTAATCTTAGAAGCGTGCACGGGGGTGAATACTTTAGTGGATTATCGCTATAAACGTAAACATCTGGCACCTAAAGGCGATCGCGGTCATGGCGAACAGCGCAGCGGTAAAGGGGGCGAGGATTTAGTCTTACCCGTGCCCATAGGGACTATGGCGTATGACGCCGAGACAGATGAATGCATAGGCGATCTGGTTGCCGCAGGTCAACGGGCGGTGGTGGCACAAGGTGGCTTTCACGGTTTAGGCAATATCCGTTTCAAAAGCAGTATTAACCGTGCGCCGCGCAAAACCACGCCAGGAACTCCGGGGGAGCGTAGGGCATTGCGTTTAGAGCTAAAATTATTAGCCGATGTGGGTTTATTGGGTTTACCCAATGCTGGTAAATCTAGCCTCATTCGTTCTATTTCTGCGGCAACGCCTAAAGTGGCCGATTATCCTTTTACAACGCTACATCCGCATTTAGGGGTCGTGCGAGTAGGGGAATTAAAAAGTTTTGTGGTGGCGGATATTCCAGGGCTGATCGAAGGCGCGGCAGAAGGCGCAGGTTTGGGGGATAAGTTTTTGCGTCATTTAGCACGCAATCGTATTTTGTTGCATGTGGTGGATGTGGAACCTATAGATGGCAGCGATCCCATTGCGAATATTCAGTTGATACGGCGTGAAGTCGAGAATCATAACCCGGAATTGGCGGCCAAAGAATGTTGGTTGGTGTTCAATAAAATAGATTTATGGGGCGAAGACGAACGCGAAACCCATTTGGCCGTGTTAAAACAAGGCTTGCATGCAGGCATTCCTGTTTATGCCATCTCAGCCATAACCGGTGAAGGAACCACGCGTTTGTGTCAAGATATCATGTCGCGTTTGGACGCGTTATTAGCCGAGGAGCTAATAGATGACAACAGCGCACAATGAGGAAAATCTTATCAGCGGCTTGTATGTCGTTGCAACCCCTATAGGAAACTTAGGCGATATTACGCAAAGGGCTTTATCCGTGTTGCGCAGTGTGGATCTCATCGCCGCGGAAGACACGCGCCATACTCGTCAGTTGCTGCAACATTTTTCCATTAATACCCCTCTTATGGCCTTGCACGATCACAATGAGATGCAACAAAAAGATAAAATCATTGAGAAAATAAAAGCAGGGCAAAAGATAGCGTTGGTCAGTGATGCCGGGACGCCGTTAATCAGCGATCCGGGTTTTACGCTGGTGCGCGCGCTGCAAGAACAGCATTTACCCGTGATGACTATTCCTGGGCCTTCGGCGTTGACGGCGGCGTTAAGCATTGCTGGAATGCCTTGCGCGCAATTTGTGTTTGAAGGGTTTTTACCTGCGAAAAAAGGGGCCCGTGAGGCGAGATTGACGCAATTAAAATCAGAAGCAAGAACACAGGTGTTTTACGCCTCGGTGCATCGCGTAGCAGACGATGTGAACGCATTGGCGGCTATTTACGGTGAAACGCGCGTTATGGTGTTATTGCGTGAATTAACCAAACGTCATGAAACGGTTATCTCTGGCACGGTTGCCGATGTGCAACATTATCTGGCCAACGATGAACACGCCTTAAAAGGCGAATTTGTGTTGGTGGTTTCAGGCGATAATTCGGTGCAAGATGAAGTGGCTGTGCAGACAAGGCGATTGCTCAACATTGTACTGCCGTTGATGCCTTTAAAACAAGCGGTAGCCATTGTGAGCGAAATCTTAGACGTGGCTAAAAATCCCGTGTATACCATGGCCTTGACGATAAACGGCAGCAACGAACCCCAATGATCGTGCGCGAAATAATTTCCGGAACTTTCATGCTGGACTTACGGTGTAATTCCAATCCCCCAAAATTTTATCGTGTTTTATGTTTGCGGTTTCATAAAAATTTTTAGCATCCTTTTCCCTTATCCATAAGTTTTTGTAACTACTCGCGCCTATAGAGCAGATTATTTTCGCGCTCTTGAAATAGTCTCAAAGGGAGCCAGCAGTTACATTTTAAATTTACTTAAATTTGTCCACTTAATCTTTTCTTTCATTGGGTCTCCCGCCGTGTAATCTTTTAGAACATCCAGAAATAGGTTGTTTATCTTTTTAAGATAAACTGTTATATACCCATTCCACCTCAAGATGCGAATTGTTCCGTAGGGGCAGGCCCCTGTGGTTGCCCATCTAGGGCAGGCACGGGGGCCTGCCCCTACGCGCAATCTCGCATCTTCAAGTACGATGGGTATATAAGCTGGTTATGTTTTGCTTTAAGCTATCATCATAATCTAAAATCATGCTAACGTTCCTTGCGTTTTCGAAAAATCAAGCTTCAGATTATTATATTCTATTTCATAGAAAAATGAAAATTATTTTGTGCACGATCCACCTCAAGATGCGAATTGTTCCGTAGGGGCAGGCCCTTGTGGTTGCCCATCTAGGGCAGGCACGGGGGCCTGCCCCTACGCGCAATCTCGCATCTTCAAGTACGATGGGTATAGATCCCTATGCGCGCATTTTTTTCAAACAAAAACAGTCAAATCTAGCCCCTGCCTGAAAGCCAGATCGGGAAGTTATTTCGCGCATGATCCTTATTTGCAGCAGAGCCCTTATTAATCGTCGGCGCCGTCGTCGCTATTGTCATCAGAGTCGTCGTTGTCTATCATGTTTTGATTGCTATCGTCGTCCGAGGTACCGTTGCTATCTGCAGCGTTATCACCCGCACTGGAGTCGCCTGCATCGTCCGCGGTATCGGTATTGTTCAAATTAGCAGCAGCCGATGCCGCCGCAGTAGGCATATCGACTAAAACAGCCCCCGTGCTGCCATTCACCGTTGTTGCGGCTAAACTTAAACTGCTTACACCCAACAACACCATCATAGATACAATAACACTGATTCGTTTCATATAAAAATCTCCAATAAGAACACTACATTTCCAACCAGGCGCGTTTTTAAGCGCGCCCTCTTTGTGTACTATAAAAGATTTTTATGTTTGTTGCAAGTTGCCATCCCTAGTGTTTTCGGACTAACTTAATGGCTCAATGATGGGCTTTTTTGCGCTTCTAAATAAAGCTTAATTTGTTCAAGCTGATCTAAGCGCGCAACTTTTTTATCGCCTTTTTTTAGTTCTGCTCTTTCTTCGTCGGTTAACTCTTGTTGCTTATTGCCTAATTCAGCAAGCCGGTTTGTTAATGCTTCCGTTACCTCTGATTTATGCGTGGCAAGTAAATTATCTATATCTTCTTCTTTTTTCAGCGTTTTGAAAAAATCCGTTATTATCGTTTTGGGTTCTAGGTATTGTCTAGCTACTAGAGGCGATGGTTCATCGATATCACTGAAAAAGCCTTCAGCGTTAAATTCATCGCTGCTAACTGGCCGAGAATCCCGGAGAGAGATATAATCATAGATCTTTGTACTGCCCTGATTATAAATCAGAGTAAATTCGTTACTCAAGGTCTCTGCCAATTCCTTATCAGCATCACTAATCTCACCATGCTCCGGATGCACACCTAAATACGCATTAAAATGCCCGGGACGGTTATCTAAATAGAAATGAAGCGCGCCTCTTTCTTCATCAAGGCCTAAGCTTAAATTATTCGTTTGCACTAAATGGCTTGTCACACCCAGCAAATAATCCATAACCTTTCGCTCTACCTCTGCACCAAAAACACCTGCTTGATTATGCTCTTGCCAATAGGTTCTATATGTTTCCCCTTCATTTAATAGGCCCATCTGAACTAGTTCCATATCACCATGAACTTCAGGCTCAACTTCCCCATTAGCACTGGCAACCTCTATTAAAGGCGCCGCTATTGCTTTTACTGCGTCTTCATCTTTTTTCGCATCAAGCATTGCACGCAACGCAGGCATCATAATTTGGGAAGACAATGCCGCGATATTACATGTGTTACCGCCCAGGGGGTAAGCGTTGATTAGAGCCTCAAAGATAGCTTTGACGTCATCATTACCCGCTGGCAAAACGATATTTAATGCATCGGCTTTTATTCTAATATGAGGAAGTAGATTTTCTCGTACGCCGTTTAAAAATACATGGGCTGGATGCTCTCTAAGCACATTGAAAATAATATTTTCAGCAAAGGCGTGAAATAGACAATTACCATCTCCAGCAGCTGTCGCATGAAAGAGTTGTTTTCCAACGCGATGGCGTTCGACTATATTGTTTATCTCTGTATTTTCAACAGTATTGTCAGAAACCGATCTCATCACACAAAATAGTGATTTTATTTGCTCTCCTGGGATGTTGTCTCGTTCGTCAGTAAACCAAGCAGCATTTAACGCAATATTATTTTGCGCTAATAAAAGTGTGGTATCGTTAATTAATGTCTCTTGATCTTTTTTACCTTCACCCAAAAGCGAAGTAAAACTATAATCTTCATCGGGAGCATTGGTGCTTTTATTGTAAATTTGATTAAATTTATATTCCAAGAATAGCTGTTGTAAAAGCGAGGCATTCTGCGCGCTTAATTCATTGCTATTGCTCAGCCCTGGCTGTATAGATCCCCATCCTAACTCTGCTGACATGATACCCCCCCCGTAGCTACTTGCCGTTATTCGGCTTTTTTATACTCTTATGCCGATACTACCACAAAAGTCAATCACTTTACCCCATATTGCGCGCTATAGGCTTCAATGGCCACTAGCACCGCACTTAAATCGCCGTTGGCCTTGGCATAAGCCAATAAATCCTTTAGCGTGGCAATGCTAAATACGGGAATATGCTGTGTATTTTCAAGCTCTTGCACCGCCGATAGCGCGCCTAAACCGCGCTCCTGCCGGTCTAGCATCAATACGACCCCACACGGTGTAGCCCCCGCCGCTTGAATTAAGCCTATGGTTTCGCGTATAGCCGTGCCCGCGGTGATGACATCGTCTAAAATAAGCACACGTCCGGCGAGCGGCGCCCCCACCCAGAGCGATTTTTCCCCGTGATCTTTCACCTCCTTGCGGTTAAAGGCATAAGGCACATTCCTGTCATAATGCTCAGCCAAGGCTATGGCCGTCGCACACACCAGAGGAATGCCCTTATACGCAGGACCTACCAACATATCGAAAGCAATGTTCGAGGCTTGTATCGTTTCTGCATAAAAAGATCCTAGTTGTGCTAGCGCTGCTCCCGTATTAAAATGCCCTGCATTGAAGAAATAAGGGCTAATGCGACCCGATTTAAGGCTAAACTCACCCCAACGCAAAGCCTGGTACTGTAACGCACATTCGATGAATTCTTGCTGCAACGATGGGTTCATTTTTATTCTAACCTAAAGGTAACTTTTAATGAAACGAATTATAACACTAAACGTCAATGGCATACGCAGCGCCGCTAAGAAAGGATTATTTTCCTGGTTGTTACAACAAAACGCCGATGTGGTTTGTTTACAAGAAGTTAGAGCTGAAGAAGCCCAATTAAGCAATGCGATGTTTTGGCCAGAAGGATACCATTGTTCTTATTTTTCGGCACAAAAAAAAGGCTACAGTGGCGTGGCATTGTATAGTAAAGAAAAACCCTTGCACGTACAAACAGGTTTAGAACATAAGCTCTTCGACGCCGAAGGTCGTGCCATTTTTGCCGAATTTCAAGACTACAGCGTGGCTTCTTTGTATTTTCCGTCGGGCACGCGCAGTGCAGAACGTCAAACCGTAAAATATGATTTTTTAGATCATTATTCTGAACATTTAAAAAGATTGCGTCTACAACCAAAACCCGCTATTTTATGCGGCGATTGGAATATTGCGCATAAAAACATAGACTTAAAGAATTGGCGTGGCAATCAAAAAAATTCTGGCTTTTTACCCGAAGAACGTGCCTGGTTAACACAGGTCTTTGATCAATTGGGTTTTGTCGATGCGTTTAGGATCTTAAATCAAAATGCAGAAGAATACACTTGGTGGTCTAATCGCGGACAAGCATGGGAAAAAAATGTAGGGTGGCGTATAGACTATCAGATCGTCACACCCGAGCTTGAAAATAAAATTTTACACGCAAGTATTTATAAAGATGAAAGATTTTCCGATCATGCGCCCGTTGTGGTCGATTATGATTTGTGAAAACAAAAAAAGTAGCCTACTCTTGTAAGGTCATGTTGTACTGAGTACACTAAGTTAAATAGCCACAACACGGTGGTTGAGTGAGCGATGTTACCTCTCCTGATAATATCCTCACTCAATGCACGCTATACTCTGCGCATTTGATTTTTAGGGGGTGTTGCCTACACCCATCTCGCCCTAGTATAGGACAGAATACGTCATTCCTGTCGCTCGAGGGCTAGGCGCCTACCCTAAAAACCAACTGCTATGAGTATATACTCTACGCGTTTGATTTTTATAGCATGTCGTATAATTTTAATTTTTTACGCAAGGTTCCACGGCTTAGGCCCAGCAATTTAGCGGTACGAGATTGGTTGTTGTTGGTATAAATCATCATTTTGCGTAACAAAGGCTCTTCTACCTCACGCATAACCATATCGTAAACGTCACTCGGTTTTTGAATGCCTAACTGACCAAAATAATGTTCTAGGGCACGGGTTACGCTATCTCGCAATGAAACGGCGTTTAGAGCAATAGCGTCGACAAATTGTGTCATTTTAATAATCCTCTTAATAATCAAGAATGTAAGTCAGCACGATAAGGTATAGTTTCAAAAGCAACCCCAAAGAGCAGTGTTCAGAACAGATTATGCACAAATTCGCCGAAAAAAGCAAGCATTTGCACTTATTTTGTCATGTTTTTATTTCTACACGGGTAATAATCTGACGTTTGGATTTTTGCTGTATTCTTCTAAAATTAACGTTGCCAATTCTTCTATAACCCCTTCTGTTTCTTGAGAGGTCACATTCCCCGTTTCCACACGTAGATTTTCCATTTTGGCCTCTAACCACTGCGTAGCCGTACCCGCTGGAAATATTTGCGCTAAGATCTTACGGGCATTATTAGGACCCAGACGACTATATAAAATTTGCCGTAATTTTGCATCTTCTGCTGTAGTGCTAAAAGCCCATAATTCTACAGGCCCTAGAGTCGCGGTTAATAATTGTGTATTCATGCCCGATTTCGTGGCAAATTGTGCTAAGAAAGTAGCCCCACCTTCCCTCGGACCATGGACTCGCCGAGTCAAAGCAATTTGCGCCGTTTCAGATAAACCAAAAATTTCGGCCGTTCTTTTCACCGACTGTTGTGGTCCTGCATCCATAATAAATACGGAAGTGGCAAATTCCACCATAACCGAATCAAAATCGTCTATGGATTGCGAAATTAATCCCACTTGCACTTTCCATTTCCGGCCTTCCCGCATGTCTACCAAGACTTGTTCGCGTATAGCCCGCGTTTTGGCCGTGCGATGGAACTCATCGTAAATTAAACGTTTTGGATCTTCGCGAATTTCACCAATACGTTGTTGATGGTATTGGCGGTAGGCTTCTGGCATATCCATCACCGAGGCTTCTGTTAAGTAAAAATGCCGGGCGGTGACTTGTCGTGCCAACATATACATTACCCCCGTTTGTCGATCGGCTGCAGCACCACCTATACGCGCCACTTCATCTAAATCTAAAGACACAATACGTGCATCGCCTAAATCAAATTGCGTAATGCGCGATAAAATAGGATATTCGCGCACAGCCCCAGAAACCATACGAGAAAAAGAATCGATTAAACTTTCGCCGGTAGGTACCTTAATTTCACCAAATAGATCAACCACCGCGTGCGTCCTACAAATAGAAGCCGCATCAGCCAATAACGGCATTGCATGGCGTTGCGCTAATTGCGCTTCATGAGAAAACCCAGCTAAGAATAAAGCATCGGTAATCTCCCACCAGGTTGTGTGCGGGTCGCGCACAAAATCCATTTCTTCTAAAATGCTATCGACAATGAGCTCTAAGCCCGGCGTGTACGTGTAGGGATTACCCCCCTCAGCCAAGGACTTATACAGCTCATCCACCACCATACCGGCCATATCCGCCATAGCATCATAAGGATTTTCTGCACCCAAGGGCGTAACCAATAGCGTTAAAAAGTTCACCAGAAAACTACGATCTTGTGGCATGGGATATCGACAGCCCAATTGCGTATCGAAAGGGTTAATCGCATATTCTGGTGTCATGCGCAATCGGTGATATTGCGCCCAATGTTGATTTTCTTTGGGCAGGGCCTCGCGTATCAAAGAAATGAGACCGCTACTAGAAGGCCCTATATCAACAATCGCAATACGCGGTAAACGGTTTAATCCGCTGGACAAACATAAGGCTAAGTTAATGGCATTCGATAACACCGATTTACCGGAACCCGGTCTAGCATAGATTAAATCAATCCACGTCGTTTGCTGCGTTGAACCGGGATGATACGGCCACGGCTTACCATCAGGAGAACGAAATAAAACGGCACCCACTCGCCATTGAGACGCCGGGCGTGTAAACGGCAACATATGCACCACTTCGGACAAAGGCGCCAAAGTAGCCACGGCATCGCTGCTGCCGGTAACGGCCAACATACTAGACGCAGCACCGCTAAAAGGATCGCCAGAGATTTCCGTTACATCACAAGTTCCCCAGCCCTGTATGGCTTTTGCCAGTTGGGATGTGCGCGTACGCAATAGTCTAGGCTCATCTGCAGGTGCCCATGTAGCGGCGGAAACGCGTAAACGCACCACCGCGTCTTCGCTGTTTAATTCTGTTTCTTGTAGTTGGCTAATGCTATCGTGCAATAAACGATTTTGGGTAGACGAAAAAGATAAAATCGCGGCGACCGTTTTTTTAAATTGGGTTACATTCGTAATGCCCTTGCTTTCGATTAAAAAAGAAATACGCCAAGGAATGTGCGTTGGTAGAGTACGGCGTAAAAGTCTGGTAAACGATTGCACCTCTTTAGGAAATAAATAAATGAACACGCTACTGTAAATGTTATCGCCTATACGCACCGTGCGTAAATCAATGCGCTCGCTATCTCTGACAAAAAGTTGATCGGCCAACGTGGGGTACATGACACTGGATATGTCATAAGGGAAACGATCTAATATTTTCTTGGGGATTTTGTCTCCAGGCAAACGTGGCGACCAATTTTTATCTGTAAAACCACTGTCTATGCTCATTCGAACCTGGCGCAAAGCATCGTGCACAGGCAAAATATTTAACTGAAGCCCTAGCCCAGAAAGATCGTTGTAAAACGCGCGCACAAAAGAATCGTGCGCATTTCTCAAATCCCCTATGGCAGCCGTCAAGTTTTGAGTGTCCTTAAAAGGGGGAATAGACAAGGCTTTCATTTTCTTTTGTTTTTCTCGCATCGCGCTTTTATTTTGATCGCTGGTTAACAAGTAGGGTCTAGTCCACAATACAAAAAAAACGCTTTCATGCCCGCAATACGTCGATAAATTATCTTCGCGTTCATCGAGCAAATCGCTTAAAGCAAGGTTTAAATGCTTCGCGGTTTGTCTTGCAGGCAACAAAATGTTTCTGATTTCTTCTCGCACGGCCGCTTTGTCGTAATTAAATACACATTGCACACTGTGGCCTAAACGAGAAAAGCTGGTCATTAAGGATTGGCAAATGCCGCGGTGCAGTCTTTCGAATTCCGGATCGCCCACAAGCCCATTCACACCTTGCATGCGCACAATGGTTAACAGCGAACCGTCTTTAGCCACTAAGGTGTGTTGGTCTTCAGCGGTTTCTAAAACACAATACGATTGCGTGGTTTGGCGTAATCCAACACTTACCCACGACAATCCTGTATCGAACATATCGAGCAAGTAATTCAGAGGATTCACAATCCGTACTCCTTAACTAAGCCACTGCATTCAGATGATACGCTATACTGTTTTCTTCGGCCAGCCAATCATCCAATTCTTGTTTAAAACAACTGCGTAAAGGCAATAAGCGCAATTTCTCCAGTAGTTCTCCAGGCGCTTTTTTATAATTACGCTGATAGTCGATAAGTACCTTACCAAAGTGATCCGGTTGGCTCATTCCCTCGCCTAATTTCGTTTCAACCAAGGTGGCACGATTGCGCAAGGCCTGGTAAATATTTTGAGCTGTCTCCTTGTATTCCCCATTCGATTCCATCGCCTGCAACAAGACGTGACTTAAAGCACATAATTTGTTTTGCGATAATTCAGGTAGAAAAATCAAAACCCCGCCACCATAATAACCCGAGGAAAGGCCATTTAAAAAATGGCACTGAGCGCAGAATATACAGGCTGTGGCGAAATTAGCACGCTTATTATTGGCATAATTGTTGTCGCGATTGACCACTTCCATAGGTTTTTCGGTCTTAAAACCACAATACTGGCAAGTGTTTTTATCGCGCGCGCGTACTTCATTCGCCACCTTTTGAAACACAGGGTGCTTTTTACGGGCCAAAAAAGCCTGAAAATTAGTTGCTGATGCTTGTAACGTTAATTTGAGCACACGCGGTATCCTTGATCAAAATATATTGAGAATAAGCCGTTGTAAAACCGGCCTGCAAAGCCATTACGATCAATATATTAACAGGTAAACAGAGAATTTACCAGGAAAGTCTTGCGCATAGACCTCCCGGTTTTTCTGAACACTAAATGCACATAAATTCCCCGCTCTTTTTTACTCCCCTACACCCACCCCTCGTAAACGCATTCGGCCTCTCCTTCCATCCATACCGGTGTATTCTCCCCTTGCCAATGAATGATGAGCTCGCCCCCCGTTAATTGCACCGTCACAGGACTGTCGCAATCACCCTCGCGCAGTGCAATAACGGCGGCCGCACATGCACCGCTCCCACAGGCCAAGGTTTCACCCACTGCACGTTCGTACACGCGTAAAGCCAAACGATGTCGGTCAATAATTTGCATAAACCCTACATTGCTTTGGCGAGGAAAACAGGGATGCAGGCACACTGCTTTTCCAATGCTTTGCACCGATGCGTTTTCGATAGATTCAACCCTCAACACCGCATGAGGATTGCCCATCGATAAGGCTGCAAAACATTGGATCTGGTTGTCTACCCTGATTTCATACTGATCTTGTAAGGGCATTTGTAAGGGGATCGCTGCTGGCGAAAAATCGGGCGGCCCCATATTCACTAAAAATCTTTTCGGCCCTATTGTTTTAACCGTCATCACCCGATTGCAAGTGAGTAATTGCAATTCTAAAGTGCTATCGATTTTATTTTTCAAGGCTAGATACAACGCCACCGCGCGTGCGCCATTGCCACATTGCTCCACTTCCCCGCCATCGGCGTTATAGATCCTATAGTAAAATTGATTGCCTTCTTTTCTTTTTAACGTTAGCAATTGATCGTAGCCTATCCCTTCTTGTCTATGTGACAATTGCTTTATTTTGTCACTAGACCACATCTCTTTATTGTCATCTAAGTCCAATAATACAAAATCATTTCCCAATGCTTGCATTTTAACAAAGGGCTGTTTTTGTTCGTGCGATAACAAATCGGCTATGGTTTCACGCCTGCGTATCGATTGTGTTTTATCCTTGTGAACTAAAATCTCAGCGCAACGCGGCCTGGCATTGTACTGAGAGCTCATACTAAACCCATAAGCCCCCACACTGCGCACCGCAATATAATCACCCGGCAGAATGGCCAACAAACGTGATTTTCCTAAAAAATCGCTGCTCTCACACACCGGGCCCACTAAATCCATCATTTTTTCTTTTTGTTTTAATTTTTTTACGGCAATAATATTATGGTGTGCATGATACAGTGCCGGACGCACCAGATCGGTCATGCCCGCATCTAAAATGGCAAAAGTTTTATGGGCAGTTTCTTTCAAATACTCTACTTTAGCCACCAAAATAGCCGCATTGGCAACGATAACTCTGCCAGGTTCCAACCATAATTCTAAAGGATAGGGCGCTTGTTTATGTAAGGTGTTTAATAACGTAGCGGCATAGTCTTCTAAAGACGGTGGCGTTTCCGCGTCGTAGCACACCCCCAAACCACCGCCTACATCCACGTGTTGCAAAAGAACTCCTTCGTCTTTTAACGCACTGACCAGTTGCAACACGCAGCTTAGAGCTTCTTCAAAGGGCGTTAACTCTAAAATTTGCGAGCCTATATGACACGCTATGCCTACGGCTTTTAAGGCCGGCAACGTTTCTATCGTTTTATACACCGAAAGCACTTGGTTTTTATCAATACCAAATTTATTGCTGGATAGACCCGTAGAAATATACGGATGTGTATTCGCGTTGATATCGGGATTAATGCGCACAGCTACCGAAGCAATTTTCCCTAAATTTTCGGCGATGATGTTGATGCGGTGTATTTCAGGCAAGGATTCTACGTTAAAAACGCCTATTCCTACAGACAAAGCCTGTTTGATTTCAGCGGTTGTTTTACCCACCCCTGAAAAAACAACTTTTTGTGGGTCGGCACCGGCCGCCATCACCCGCGCCAATTCACCCCCCGAAACAATATCGAAGCTTGCCCCCAGCCCCGCGAGTATTTTTAAAAGCGCTAAATTACCGTTGGCCTTAACCGCATAACAAATGCGGTGTGGGTGTTTGGCAAAAACTCCTTCTACGGCCTGCCAATGTCGCTCTAAGGTTTGTTGTGAATAAATATAACAGGGCGTTCCATATTCTTCAGCAATTTTTGAAACGCAAACGTCTTCGGCGTATAGTTCATCACCCTTATATAAAAAATAATCCACCTAACACTCCTAATAGGCCCTAGCAAACACGATTTGCAGCCTCGTTTTCTTCCCTGTAAATATACATTGCCCTTCTTTGCCATTTTGAGCCAAAGGAATGCAGCGCGCACTCACTTTAAGCGGTTTTAGATAGGGTTCAATTTCAGGCGAGTCTATTGCGTAACACTCGGCAAAGCCAGAATCCTCTTGACTAAAATAGTGTTCAAACTCACCAAGGCTCGTGATATTAACGCTATGCTCATGCCTATAGGCTTCGGCCCGCGCAAATAAACCCGTTTGAATTTCTTCTAACATTTCAGGCAGGGCTTGCGCTAATTCAGAAACCTTTTTATTTAATCTCGCTTTAACATCCTGATCGCGTCTATACAAACACACGGCGTTATCAGCGATATCTCTAGGTCCAATTTCCAAACGAATTGGAACGCCTTTTTTGATCCACTGCCAATTTTTTTCGCCTCCCGCCATGTCTCTAGTATCAACTTGTACGCGTAGTTTTTCATCCCGCCACAAACATTTTTGTAGTTGCTGTTTTAAGGCCTCACAAAAAGACAATACGCTGTCTTTATCTTCTTCTTTTTTGTAAATCGGTAAAATCATAATGTGTTGTGGTGCAAGCTGAGGTGGCAATACCAAACCATTGTCATCACTATGGGTCATAATAAGACCGCCGATCAAGCGCGTAGACACCCCCCAAGAGGTAGTCCAAGCATATAGCCTTTCTCCTTGTTGATCGGTAAATTGAATGTCATAGCCTTTTGCAAAATTTTGCCCCAAGAAATGAGAGGTCCCCGCTTGTATAGCCTTTCCATCTTGCATCATGGCTTCGACGCAATACGTATTCACGGCGCCGGGAAAACGCTCAGCTTCTGTTTTTTCACCCACAATAACGGGCATCGCCATAGCACCTTCTAAAAATTCTTGATACAGTTTTAAAATTTTCTTCGTTTCAATTTGTGCTTCATCAGCGGTCGCGTGCGCGGTATGCCCTTCTTGCCATAAAAATTCAGAGGTACGCAAAAACAAGCGCGTGCGCATTTCCCAACGCATGACATTCGCCCATTGATTCAAAAGTATAGGCAAGTCGCGATAGGATTGCACCCATTTGCTGTACATCGTGCCAATGATGGTTTCACTGGTAGGACGGATAACATAAGGTTCTTCTAATTCACCATCGGGTTTCAATCCGCCTTTACCATTGCTCACTAAGCGATGGTGTGTCACTACAGCACATTCTTTCGCAAAACCGTCTACATGTTTGGCTTCTCTTTCCAAGAGGCTCAAAGGGATCAACAGTGGAAAATACGCATTGACATGCCCCGCTTCTTTTATGCGCTCATCTAAAATTTTTTGAATGCGCTCCCAAATGGCATATCCCCAGGGTTTAATGACCATACAGCCGCGCACGGGCGATACTTCCGCCAAGTCGGCCTCGGCAATGACTTGTTGATACCATTCTGGATAATTTTCTTGCCGCGTAGGGGTAATTGCTGTTTTTTGCATGAATAACCTAGTCTGTGAATTTAAGGATAGTCGTAGCATTATATAAACAAGTTGCGTACTTTACAACACGACACATTGAGTATATTATGCTCTATTTATCCGCGTAACCCGCCTCAAACTGTGTTAATTTATCTTTTAGCTGCTGCTGCAAGCGCGCTTTTTCATCTAGAGGTAAAAAACTATATTGTATTGCATTCTGTGTAATGGTTTTTAACTGTTGATACTCTAATTGTTGCTCTAGCGTCGCCCTAACATATTCCTGCGTTAGATTGGTGCGCAATAAGCCTTCGTCGTCGGTAGATAACACCACCGGAACCTGATGCGCCAAGTAATACTGTAGTGGATGCGCCGCACCCTTCACATTCAGTAGCCAATCGTTGCTCGTTAAATTCACTTCAACGGCAATGCGTTTTTGCGCCATCATTTGCACGAGTGCCTCGGCGTTATCTTCATAGGCAATATCGACGCCATGACCAATGCGCTCCGCATGACCCAGCGTTATTGCATCGTGTATATGAAAGCGTAAATTTTCAGGAGCAACTGCTGTAGGCGATAATTCACCCGCATGTAAGCTGATGTGCACCGAAGGGTAACGCTGGTGCAGAAAATCCAATACTTGCATCTGTTTTTTATACGGCTTTAAGGCCGAAGGGACGTCTTCTTGTTGCACCAAATTAATGCCCACAAAATCGGGCGAGCCTTGTGCTACGCTAAACGCATTGACTGCCATAGCAAAAAAAGCATCGCTTGGAAGTTGGCGTAAAATATAATATTGAAAACGCACGGTGACACCGCAGCCTTCTGCCTTAGGGTTTTTATCGCAGCCTAATAAAACACGGCTTTGAGCAAGGCTATTGCGCCCTTGCGTAAGAGTGTATTGAATGTTGTCGTTAAATGCTTTACTTTTTTCTAAGGCCGCTAATTTTTCTTGGTTTGTTTTTTTACCTTTAATGATAGGTGCAAAAGAAGCCGATTGCGCATTGTCTGGGGTGACTAAAATCTCCATGTATTGCTCGTTCTGGGCATCGGCACGTTTTAACACATCGGCTAATAACGCTGCTTCATTGTTGGAAACCACCGGCTTAAATTTATAAAATGAGGCAAAAAAATGTTCTTCTGCTGTTTCATTGGTCGCTGCAAAATTTTTTAAAGACCAGGCTTGTACATAGCGTTCATACAAAGCATCGTTCGTGGATAATGCTGCCGCCGTGCATTGTTTATTACGGGTAACCGTCATATTGCTGTCGTTTAAACAATAGGGTTGCGCTGCCGCAAGATCTAACATAACTTCAGGATACGCTCCGCCTGCTAGGTGGTAATGCAACTCACCCCCTTTGGGCATGGCGTTGAAAAACGCATACAAGGCGTTAGGATCTTGTTTGATGGTAGAAAAGTAATGGTCCACATCCGCTTGCGCAGAAAAATGCATTAAACAGAAAAGCAATAATGCCAAGATTTTTTTTTTCATAAAATGATTACGCCTTATAATGGAGCTTAGTTTATGTTATACTCACAGCAGTTGGTTTTTAGGGTAGGCGCCCAGCCCTCGAGCTCCAGGAGTGTAGTATTCTACATGACTGGGGCGAGATGGGCGCAGGCAACAACCCCTAAAAATTAAATGCGAAGAGTACATTATGGCATAAGTTATACTCCGAAATCTATCGAGGCAAAAATGCACCAGCTATTCTCGGGGAAGGATAAAAAAAGAGCAAAAACCCAGTCCATGTTCAAATAATAGCCTTGTTCAAAAAAACAGGCTCCGTCCTAAGCAATAAACCCACCCTAAACTTCACCTCGATTTGTATCAACAGCGTTTTTGTTTAAAAATAG
>VFJV01000058.1 GCA_009885895.1 Gammaproteobacteria bacterium | reverse complement strand
CAAATAGGCTAATAATAAGGAAAACTCACTATTTTGCGCCAAACGCACGCCAATTTCCCAGGCTATGGGCTTGGATTCCCCCTTTTTTTTCAATAATAATGCAAATACGCTTGGCTTTAAAGCCATCATCGCGACCGCTAGAATGAATGCTGGCCAAAATAATTGCAAAGCATAATGCCAATTAAAACCTGCGCCTATGGAAAAGAAAAACATCACTAAGAAAAAATCTCGGAGGGGTTTTAAGTTTTCAGCCACATACAAGGCCACGGGGCTAGCGGCAACGACGATGCCTGCAATAAAGGCGCCCACTTCATAGGATAAATCGAGCATGTGCGCGATTTGCGCAAAAGCCAAGCACCAACCGATCATTAACAAGAAAATATATTCACGCACATAGTCAAAGCGCGCCAAAAAAACCCTTAAGACGTATCGCTCGGCAAAATATCCGCCGAACGTTAGTATTGGAAACGCCGCCAGAGCTTTGATTAGCAGGATACTGGACAGATGGCCTTCTGTGCTAGCGCTTTTTAGAACCAACAAGCTGATAATGGCAATAATATCTTGCAATAATAATACCCCTATCATCACCTCCCCCACGTGTTGATGGTGCAACACGGTGGTAGGGAGTAATTTTAAGCCGATGATAGTGCTGGAAAACATCATCGCCGCGCCCACAATAATCGATTCCGTCATGTTAAGGCCACTATAATAGGCAATCATAAAACCAATAGCGGCAAATATCATTGAGCTTAATAAGGCAACCCAGGCTAAACTGCGCAACGTTTTTACAAAATCTTCTAAGGACAAATTTAAGCCCATTAAAAACAGCAGAAAAACAATGCCCACTTCACCCGTTTGCTTGATCAACACGGGATCCGACATCAAGCCTAAACCCCAGCGCCCCAAAAGCATGCCCAAACCTATGTAGACCATTAATAAGGATTGACGCGTATACAAAGCCATGGTCGCCATTACGGCCGCACCCGAAAAAATCAGAAAAATTGAGAAAATGACGACGTTATTATCCATGATGCTATCTCCATTACTATGATAAGGATTTCCCCTGGGTATGGGTATGCTTAAAGCATTCTGCAAAACTCTCATCCTCCTCTAAGGCATACGCAACTCGGCTCGGCTCGATTGCCAAATAAAGCCTTGTTCACGCAATAACTGTATAGGGCTTGCACAGAGGAGAGTGTCACTGTAGGTTGATCAATAACATGATCTCAAATAAAAGGCAAATTAAGTCGTCAACACCCTTCGCACAGCTTGCTGCCAACCCTGATATAACTGCGCTCGTTTGCTGGCCGTCATTTCAGGATGATATGTTTTTTCTTCATGCCACAGAGCAGCAATGCCGTCTAAATTCTCGTAGAGGCCCACCTGTAAACCTACAAGATAGGCAGCCCCCAAGGCTGTGGTTTCTATCACCCGCGGTTTCTTAATAACGCGAGTTATGTTTAAGCGGCCATAGTCGTAAGTAGTAGTCTTTAAAAATCTCAGTAAAATAATGACTTTCGACGCCATCTATGATTTCGCGCATTTGCGTTTCTT